>CANBRH010000004.1 GCA_947371865.1 Actinomycetota bacterium | reverse complement strand
GGTGCGGTTATCCTTCGAGCAAGTTACTGCCTTGTCGAATAGTTTTTGACCAGTCTTCTTGTATGGGCCTGCATAGAGCGAGTTGCCCTTTGCATCTTGTGGAATAGCAAGCATGGAAAGTGCATAAGCAGGACCGTCAGTGATGACGTCGGTTGCGAAGGTACGTGAAACACCGTACTTCACATCAGCACAAGTAATGGCTGAACCATCTTCCCACTTCACGCCTGGACGGAGTGTGAACTTCCAGGTCTTGGCAGAGTTGCTTGGAACACCAGTGTTGGTTGCAAGGTCAGCAACGAGTCCGGAACCGGCTGGGCCAGCTGCTGGCTTGTAGACAACAAGGTTGCGATAGACATAGGTATTAAAGAATGCGATGTCCTGACCGGTGTAGTTACGTTGTGGGTCAGCATGCGCAAATTGCCCGTTGTGGGTGACCATGTACAACGTGCCACCAGATTTTGCTGCAGCAGCACTTGCGCCAGTCGCTCCACCAACAAGCAAACCACCTGCTGCGAGGGCAGCTGCGGCGGCTGTTGCGATGATACGACGGCGTAGGCCTGCCATATTCTTATCGGACATCAGTCCTCCTTGTTTCTAGTCTGTTCCGAGCCGCGGTGCGCGATTCGGACATTTAGTACGGTCATCTTAGATCGGTAAATCCTGGATTGGTACATATTCCTCAACTCTTAATCAAATCTTTACATTTGAGACGGGGGTCCACAAATCTAAAGATTTAACGCGAATCCGCCTTGGGATCGAGAGCATCACGAATGCCATCACCCATGAGGTTGAGAGCAAGCACGATGATGACCAACATGGCGCTAGGAATAATGAGGTATGCGGGATCGGTCTGCCAGTACGTCACGGCATCGGAGAGAACTAGGCCCCAGGTAGCAGCGGGAGCCTGAACGCCCACGCCTAAGAAGGAGAAAGTCGCTTCTGCGGAGAGAAAGCCCGGCAGCGAGAGCGAGAGAAAGACGATGGCAGTTGGCCACAAATTCGGCAAGATTTCTTTGGTAATGATGCGCCAGTTGGAGGCGCCCAGGGCTTGAGCAGCCATGACAAAGTCCCGCTCACGCATGCTGAGAGCTTGTGAACGCACCAAACGGGCAAACCCAGGCCAGCCAAAGACCACAAAGAAGACAATCAAGACAACGATGCGAGCGCCATTGTCTTTGGCGATGTGAAGGGATTCGACTCTTTGAACCAAGGGCAAGGAGAGCGCAACGATCATGAAGGTAGATGGGAATGCCAAAATAAAGTCCGAAAAACGACCAATGACGGCATCGACGCGTCCACGAAAATAACCAGCAGTGATTCCAATGAGCATTCCTAAACCGATAGATGCCACGCTGGTAATGAGGGCAACGGTGAAGGAAATACGCGAGCCATAAAGGAGTAGCGCTAAAAGATCGCGACCTGCGCCGGGTTCCACGCCGAGCGGGTGGGCCAAACTGATGCCACCCCACGGACCTTGTGGCATTCCGAACTGAGTGAGCGCATCGGGATAAGTAGAAGTGGGATTAACTCCGACTAAACGAGTGATCAACGGTGCTAGAAAGGCAGATAAAATGAAGAAGAGCGCGACGCAGCCGGAGATAACGGCCGCCTTATTACGCT
Source organism: Actinomycetota bacterium (assembly GCA_947371865.1). GTDB lineage: Bacteria > Actinomycetota > Actinomycetes > Nanopelagicales > Nanopelagicaceae > CAIMZW01. The sequence continues at coordinate 53,368 of CANBRH010000004.1, read as the reverse complement.
TAAAGCGCATCCAGGAGATTTGGCGGGGGGTGCGCAGGACTACCTTGCTGACCGCTTCGTCATCAGTCAAGACCGTTTGAGCCAATTGGTTTCCCCTAACCTCAAACACACAGTACTCACTGGTAAGAAGGGTAAAGGTAGCCCAAAATTCACCAAAAATGCCAATGAAGTTGCTCTCACAGCCATGATTTACCAGAACGTTACAACGGGGCGGGCGCTCACCAACCTGCCCGTTAGAGTTAGGTTATGAGCCAATTTACCTTTGAAGTAGGTAAAACTTTGGCCACCACCACTTCTACCTCATCCCTCGGCCGAACCGGGACGATTCGGACACCTCACGGCGACATTCAGACTCCAGCCTTCATTCCAGTGGGTACCAAAGCCACGGTGAAGTCAGTCCTGACGGGTTCGATGAAAGATCTAGGCGCCCAAGCGCTCTTGGCTAATGCATACCATTTATATCTACAGCCTGGGCCAGAGATCGTCGATGAAGCTGGGGGCCTCGGCAAGTTTATGAATTGGGACGGCCCCACCTTTACCGATAGCGGCGGTTTCCAAGTCCTCTCTCTTGGAGTGGGCTTTAAAAAGGTCATCGCCATGAATGAAGATACTTTCCGCTCCGATGAGGTTATTGCAGATAAGAAGGAGCGTCTAGCTCATGTGGATGACGATGGCGTCACTTTCAAATCTCACCTCGACGGATCGATGCATCGCTTCACGCCCGAAATATCCATGAAAGTCCAGCACAAACTGGGCGCCGACATCATGTTTGCTTTCGATGAATGCACCACCTTGCACAACACCCGTAAATATCAAGAGCGCTCATTGGAACGAACTCGCCTTTGGGCGCAGCGTTGTCTTACCGCACATCACAAACTCACTGTTGAACGTAGCCACCGTCCGTATCAAGCGCTCTTTGGAGTTTTGCAAGGTGCGCAGTACGAAGACCTGCGGCGGAAAGGCGCTCGCGATCTGGGTTCCATGAAAGTTCCGGTTGATGGCGCTGATGTGGAATTCGATGGCTTTGGCATGGGCGGAGCTTTAGATAAAGGTAATTTGGGAACGATCATTAGCTGGTTGGCTGAAGAATTGCCTTTTAATAAACCAAGACACCTTCTGGGTATCGGCGAACCGGATGATCTCTTCGTTGGCGTTGAAAACGGTGCCGATACTTTCGACTGCGTTGCACCTTCACGACAAGCGCGTACCAGTGCGGTCTTTACCGAAGATGGCCGCGTCAATATTTCGAATGCGCCATATCGTCGGGACTTTAATCCCATAGATGAAAATTGTGATTGCTACACCTGCGCCCATTACACCCGAGCTTATGTCAATCATCTCTTTCGCTCTAAAGAAATTTTGGCTGCAACTTTGGCGACGATTCACAACGAAAGATTTATCGTACGCTTGGTCGATCGCATGCGGGTTTCAATAGTAAATGGGCAGTTCTTTGACTTTAAGAACGACTTCCTGGGTCGTTTTTATGCCAAGCGCGACAACGCCTAAGTAAAAAATTACGCGACCTGAAAAGATCGCTTTGCTAAACCCATCCAGTAACCCTCGATCTGAGTTTCGGGTGCAACATCGGAATTTGTGGCCGCACCTAACGTAATAAAGATAGGTGCAAAGTGTTCGACGGTGGGATGTGCATACGGCATTCCCGGCGCTAACCGCTTGTAATCCATTAATTCATCAACTGCACCACGTTCCAGTACATCTTTAGCCCAGAGATCAAACTCAGTGCTCCACCCTGGAGGCGTTGCCTCGATGCGGAACTCTTTCAAGAACGGTAAGCCATGGGTTAAGAATCCACTGCCGATAATTAAGACGCCTTCATCACGAAGCGGAGCGAGTTTCTTGCCGATCTCGAAAAGTTTTTCTGGATCATGAGTTGGGATAGACATTTGCAGAACTGGGATGTCGGCATTGGGATACATCTTCATTAAAGGAATGTAGGCACCATGATCCAAGCCGCGTCGTGGCTGTTCGGTGACGGGTTCATTCATCATGGCCTTAATTCGTGCTGCCAATTCGGGCGCACCAGGCGCTTTGTACTGCAATTCGTAATAGCGTTGCGCAAAACCGCCGAAGTCATAAATAAGAGGAATGCCAGGATCGGTTGCGCCGAGCGTCAGCGGTGCAGATTCCCAATGAGCGCTGATGACCAAGACCGCGGTGGGCTTAGCAAGTTGTGAAGACCACTGCGCAAGTTCGCCGCTCCAGATTTCATCTTCCAGAAGCGGTGGAGCTCCGTGGCCTATGTAAAGAGCCGGCATCTTTGTTGTCATGGCATCACCCTATCATCAAAGTAGTTGAACTTTCAACTACTTAAACCACTCCCCCGAACTGGTTATTCCACGGAAACTTCAGGAAAATCATCAAATTTAGTGATGGCATACATCCGGTAGTCATGCGGAAGGTCATCTCCTTCAGGCATAAGGTGACGCTGCGTACCTTCGTACTTCCAGCCTGCCTTCTCAAACGCCCGCTGCATGGCGATATTGGTGACATCTGTAGAGCCTGCGATGCGATGGTAGCCCTCGGCAAATAGTTTTCGCGCGAGAACATGTAAAATCCTGGTACCCAAACCTTTTCCGCGAAATTCTGGCAACAAATCCAAGCCCATCTCAGCGGTCCCCGGTGGCATCGACTTGGGGCAATGGCGTGCCTGAACCTCTCCCACTACCACCCCGTCGACATCAACGGCGCAATTGAAGTAGTGGTCATCCCAACGCCCCGTTGCTTCAAACCGAGGACGGAATTTCTCAATCTTTTCCGGCGTATCCAATTGATGCAAGGTTATAGCGATGGGGAGTTCGGCTTCAGAAAATGCGCGCAGCTGTATCAAGAAAGTCCCCGAAGGTGGCTAATCCACGGTGTCACATAAATAGAGGCAATGGCCCCCATCAACATAAACGGGCCAAAGGGGAGGGCGCTTTTGCGGCTGGCTTTCTTGGCCACGATGAGGACTACTCCGACCAGGCTACCTAAGGCAAAACTAATCATGGACGCTACATACACCGTAGACATACTTATGTAGCCGCAGAAAAGTCCAATAGAGGTTGCGAGTTTTACATCGCCCATCCCCATTCCGCCTTTAGAGAGAAAATTGACGATCCAATAAAAACCACCTAACGCGATGGAGGCAATAAAGGCATGATTGAGCCGACTTAAGTTGTGGTGCGTAAATGAATCTAAGGTGAGAAATACCAAGCCTGCTAGGTAGAGCGAACCCGTGAGCGGATCGGGTAGTCGGTGATGTTCAAAATCTATTGCTGACAAAGCAACTGCCAGAACGACAAAAAATATCCAAGCAATACATTCAAAGACGCGATCAAATTTGATGAGTGGAACGAGCACCAGCCCAGCGGTAAGAATTTCTAGCACTAAATATCGAACTGAAATCTTTGCTCGGCAACTGCGACAACGACCACCTAAAAAAATGAAACCCAAAATTGGAATGTTATCGATATTCCTAATTTGCACATCGCAATGAGGGCATCGTGATCTTCCGCCAAGACTTTGGCGAAGGGGAATTCGACTCACTAAAACCGAATTGAAGGATCCTAAAATCATGCCTACCAGAATCGCTAGGGTATAAAAAAAGAATGGTGGCAGGCCAGTGCCTGCCACCATTCGATCAATCAATTTAGAGACCAGCTGTTACGCAACCAGCTATATTCGTTGTAGATCCCACGGCGACTGTGTTCGGAGTATTTGATGTAATCAAATAACCGGTAACATCCGATGGAATTTTGGAGATGAATGTAGGAGCGATAACTGCGATGTCAGCGGCAACATACTTAGTCCATGTCTGGGCGACATCGCCAGCACCGTTAATTTTGCCAGTTCCAGTTGCGCCAGTAGCGGCTGGGAAGCCACCATTTGGATTTGCGGTTGTTGAAATTTCAAAGTTGGTAAGAGCTGAATAGAGGTTTGAGGCATCCTGTGAGCAGGCCTTCGCCTTAGCATCTGCGCTTGTACCGGATAGGGCGACAACTACAATCGCGGCCAAAATACCGATAATTAAGATAACAACGAGAAGTTCGATCAGAGTAAAGCCTTTTTCGCCTTTGGCCTTATGAGCCTTGGCCTTGCGTAGTAGATCGTGCATTTTTTCTCCCTTGTACGATGGTTTTAGTTTAGCAAAGCACATGCAGTTGGAGCTGTAGTTCCTATGCGATTCTTTATGGTGGCGTCATAGAGGTAGACGTCATAGGAATTCTGGGCATTGGTGACGTAATTGAGGACCGCCCCTTTTGAGGAAACTACTGTGCTGGCAATAGTTGCAGCAGAACTTGCGGTGTAGGTCACTGTGTAGGGCGAACTACTACCTGAAAAGCCCGTAACGACCCAAGTCCCATCCAGATTGGTCGAGTCCACGCCCGAAACTTGAATGTTTCCGCCGACGACTATGGGAGGCAAAAATGAAGAAGTGATTTGCAAGGTGGCAACCTTCCCCGAAAGCGCCTCATTAACGACGGCGAAAGTGCCTAGCTGAAGTGAAAAATTATTGGCGTAGGAGTTCACTAACCCAGCATTGAGATAGGTTGGCTGCAGACTTGTTACCGACGTAGGCAAGGTGCCGTTGTTATCGCTCTGGTAAGCGGAAACTCCGAGGGAGAGCGCCTGATAGGCGGTGCGACATGAGTTTTGTACGGAATTGGACCGGCTTGAGGTCAATCCGACGTAAGTCACTCCAGCTAGAACGCCCATGATTACTAGCACCACCAGCATCTCTACCAAGGTGAATCCGTCGTCGTTGCTCGCCGGGTTTTTCACTACGAACCTGAGTTCGAAATCGAGATGTGGCTACCAGGATTTAACCCAGAGTTGTCATTGATGACCACAACATGCTCTACGACCGCTCCGGACGCGCACGTTAGCTTGATTTTCAATCGCCGACCCGAGACCGAAGGTCCTGCCTGTACCGGGAAAGGGCAGGCGCCACTCGCCAGAGTGCAGGTGAACTTGGCACCGTCTCCCACGATTCCGCCATCAATCTCATGTTGGCCCTTACTACGTTGATCGATTCGCACATTGGAACCCGATGCCAAAATTGTTCCATACACATAAGTCTTTGTATTTGTATTTCCATACGCGCGTAACAAAGGTGCAGTTCCAGTATGGACGGCTGGGCAGTTTGAACTGCTGCGCTTTTTGGTGGCACAGACTGTGGCGTGAGAGGAGTCAAGGGACATAATCGCAAAACTCTGACCCATAGCTAGGTGGGGTCCGCATAAGGAGAAGTCACCATCTTCATTGGACAAGGTTGCGGCACCACCAAAAACAATTTGAGTGCCAGAAACTTCGGAGGCCTGTGTCGGATTCAGGGCAGAAATACCATGCTTATATTCGCATCCCGTTGGATTGCCCTTGGAATCAAAATCTTCGACGGCATCATCATTATCGTTATGGATTCTTATGCTTTCCGTATCATCGTCAGAATCGCGGCGAATATCCAAAACCTTTGTTCCTTTGAAATAAATTTCTCCGCGCCCAAGTGCCACGTCGATTTTATGGCTCCATCCGCCATTTTGCGAGCAGTCTTTGTCGGTATACGAACCATTTGCTTTGTAAGTTCGAATGATCTCTAAGTTGAAGAGCTCGTTAAGCTGGTCAATAGCTTCGTCATTGTAATTTCCGCTAGGAATAGTAATTGTCGAATTCAAACCTGGGCAGCTGGCAGGGAGGTAGGAATTAATCGATCCTGAAATACCAGTACCCGGGTCTGAAACCGGCAATATGGGAGTCACCGAACTCGATGGGAGATTCGCTGTTGTCCCTGTGACTGCAGCTGAAATCGCAGTGACCCCCGATATTGTCGCACCGGCCGGAGTGAGAACTTGTGGAGCCGTCACGTTTCCTGAAGCAACCGTGACATTGTCGCTAAAAGACTGGATCACGCTATTAAATTCGTGTGAACCCGTTACCGAAATACCGTTGTCTACGCCGATCGTGGTGCCGGAGGCAGATGTTGTCGTAACTGCAGATGAGGTGAGCGCCTGGCTCCCGGATGTGACGGGAGTGCAACTCACCGCAACTCCGGAGATGTTCGTGGGTAGCCCGCAGTTAGGTTGGGTGGCAGGTGTAAATGCACTCGAACCGAAACTTGGATTAACAATTAATTGCTCCAGCACGGTTGCAGTTACCGATGCCGCCTGACTGGAACTTGCAGTCTGGAGATTGAGACGCTGCACACCGCTGGTTGATGCTTGAGTCACCAGCATGGTCACACCTAATGAACCACCAAGCGCCGTGACAAAGATAAGTACCAATGCCATGGCCGATCCGCCGTCACTGAGTCGATTTCTTTTCATGCGATGCTCCTAGAAGCGAGTATTACTTGGAGGGGGTACAAATTGGGTGCTGACAAAAGAGTGGCTGGAATGGCGAATTTGATTCCCGGATTAAGGACCATCGAATTTAAAAAAGTGTTCACGGGACAGGTCGAAGCAACTACCGATGTCCCTGTTGATGAGGCGCATTGAATGGTTCCGACCCAGTCGGCATCACTGGAGGGAAGCGGCAATCCTGATCTTAATAATTGCGCCGATGCATCCGTGATCCCCAGAGAAGGAACTGCGCAATGAATCCGCCACAGTTGCCCGTTCTTGTCGGTAGAAGATCTAACTTCATAACCAATAAAATTGTTATACACCATTGTTCCGGCCGTAGTAAGCGACCCAGTGGCACTCCCTGCGATTGTAAAAGTTTGAGCACTCGGATCGGCGCTAATGACGGTGGCATTTAATACGTTGTAGCCACTGGGAATTACGCCAGAGATGGTGACGGTTTGACCTGCGGAGAAAGAGATCGGACCGGTGTATGTGTAGGTCATTATCGTGCCGGTGCCACTGGCGGCCACAATTGGGGCGCCCGCCTGTTGGCTGAGCGTCAGCAATGGACGCACCGAAGTAAAAGAAGTATCTGAACTTACCCAACTGCTGCACTGCGCTACCACGGTGCCCAGAGTTGTCAACGTTCCGCTTGTGGAGTTGTTCAAAGTGAAGGTGTGATTTGTGTTGGAGAAACTTTGGACCTGAGCGTTAAGAGCGTTGTATCCAGTTGGCACATTCCCCATAACTGAAACATTCTGACCCACACTAAGAGAGTTCTTTCCGGAGTACGTATAGGTGACCGAAGTTCCATTTCCGCTGACTGCAGAAATGGTGTCCACAGAATCATTATTCGGAACTAAAAATCCGTTGGCTGACTCAACATCACGGGTAAAAACCGAATTTATGGTGGCATTTCCCGAACTGGTGAAAGAAGTATTTCGACTTCCTCCAATAGAAGTAACGCTAGAAGCAAAAGTTGAACTGACGCCAACTGCCAAGACAACGGTCAAGGTGACCGCTAACAAGAGCTCTACAACGGTGAATCCGTCATCACGCCGTCTCGTTCTAGTCTTCATTTAGATCGCCGCCACAATGGTGCGAGAGAGTTGGCGCGTCCCGAGAAGGGTTGAAATCGTTATTTGCTGGACATTGACACTCTTCGTTAAGCCCACTTCCCCGCCGGAGGAGTAAGTGCCGGTCACAGTACTTGCCACTACGAATTGAGTAGATGTGGCAGAGACGATCGGAGCAGAAACCAAATTGAATGTGCTGGGCGAGATCCCTGAAATTGTCACCGTATCGCCGGCTGCGAAAGGGGTAGGAGATGAATAGGTGAAAGTAATGGCCGATCCAGTGGCTATTGCAGAAGTGATGGAGGCCTTTGGTACTGCGGCACATGAAGACCACGAGACAGATGAGTTATTCACTTGAACGTTAATGCTGACGATAGTCAGGAGAAGGGACTTCGTCATTGTTACGCCGTTCGAAGTTACTCCAAATTTATACACAGAAGTACTCGCAGCGGTGGGTGTGCCGCTAATAACTCCACTTGAACTCAGTGTCAATCCAGTCGGCAAATTCGGGGACACGCTCCAGGCGTAGGTGCCATCTCCACCAGTAGCACTAAGAGTGACAGAGAAAGGAAATCCGGTAGCACCACTGGGCGCTTGACCAATCGGCAAAGAGTTGGTCGAGATAGATAGTGGACCGCCGCCAGCGGATGCACCCTGCATACCCGAAGCGGAAAGCGCATACGGTTGTGGGTTATTGGGCGAGCAGGGGTGAAAACTCTGTAATTGAATCTGTTGGGCGGCGGTATTCACATTCGCCATCGCTTGCCCGGTGAGATTCACCTTGTCTGAAAGCGGCTTTGCGGCCACGATTGCGCCAACAATGGTCAGCCCTAATAAGCCCATGATGACGGCAGCAACGATAACTTCAATGAGGGTTTCGCCAGTTTCATAACGCTTCATGCCTTCACCCCGCTGTAGATGCCGTACATCGCCGATACCAGCGCGACCGCGACGAAGCCGACGCCACCGCCAATAAAGAGCAAGGTTGCTGGTTCTAATAAAGCCGTGAAATTCTTCATGCGGTGATCGAGTTCATCCGAATAAAAACTGGCCGCCTGGTGTAATTGGGATTGCAATTGCCCAGACTCTTCACCGATGCGCAAAATCTGAATCGCGGCAATCGGAAAGATCTTGTACTCGGAGAGTGGATCTGCCAAACCTTCTCCGTGCAAAACCCGGGTACGAGTTTCAGCGATCGCGCGCTGAAAGACCAAATTTCCGGTCGCTTTACCGGCAAGTTCAAGAGCATCAGGGAGCGGGACTTGTGTCTTTACCAAAGTGGAGAGCACCCGGCAGAACCGCTCTATCGAAACCAATCTGGCAAGCCCGCCAAAAACCGGTAATGATAAAACGGCTCGATCAATGATCATTCGGGTTTTCAGGTTTCGTGCCGCGGCAACAAAGGCAACAACGAAGATAGCTATGCCTGAACCTAACAACCACCACCACTGAGCAACGAAGTGGGTGGAATTCAATAACATGCGCGTGGTCACCGGAAGCTTGACATCAAGGGAATTGAAGAAGACTTGGAAGCGAGGTAGTACCACAATCGACAAGACCGCGATCGCCACAATGGTTAAGGAAACAAGAACAATCGGATAGATCATTGCAGATCGCACTGCACGCCTTGAACGCAAATCTCGCTCGAGATAATTATTGAGAGAGTGGAGTGCCTCTACAAGATCGCCACTACGTTCGGCGGAGCTGAGAATCGTTGGGTAGTAACTTGGAAAGACGTGGGGATGCCGGGAGACTGATTCACTTAAGGTCGCTCCCCCTTCGATATCCATGACCAGCTCTTCCAAAATTTGTTGCATCTTCTTGTGTTCGGTGGTCTTGGCCAAAATCGATATAGCGCGAACTGCCGGAATTCCTGCTTGAGAAAAGGAAGAGAGCTGACGAGTTACCTGTAGCAGAGTTTCTAAAGGTACAGATTTGCCGAATTCCATGGCATACCAAGGTTTGTATTGCTTAATCGTGAGTTCCAGCAAGCCTTCACGTTGCAAACCGAATTGCGCTTCACCCCAGGTGGCGGCTTTTACGGAACCGGTCTTTCGTTCACCACTGGTGAGGAAGCCGGAATATTTATAAGAATTGATGACTTTCTTCTTTTCGGCAAGCTTCTTCTTGCCCTTTGCCGGTGCCTTCTTAGCCGATCGCTTCTTCTGATGGAAATCAGGAGCGTCCGAGCCATCCATTCTTTCGGTGGCGAAAGTGCTACTCATTGGAGACCAACAATGTGAGTGCTTCGGCCAAAGTTGTGATGCCTTCAGCAGCCAAGCGAATTGCTTCTTCATCCATGGTGGTCATTCCAGATTCGGAGGCATAGCGACGAAATTCATTGGGTTCTGGGCGCTTGACGATGAGATCTGCCAACGCCTCGGTCATCTCAAGTACCTGGTATGTGGCAATGCGATCCCGGAAACCAGATCCACCACAGAGAGTGCAACCAACGCCCTTGGCCAATTTGGTGTTCGTGTAACCATGGACTCGCAAAGTGCGGAGCTCCTCTGGAGTTGCGTCATATGCCACAGTGCAAAACCTGCAATTGCGACGTATCAAGCGCTGAGAAATAACGCCGCGCACCGAAGATGCCACTAGGTGCGGTTCAATATCCATTTGCAGAAGTCGATAAATGGCGCCGACTGAATCAGTTGCGTGGATCGAGGAGAAAACCAAGTGGCCGGTAAGAGCTGCCTGAACCGAGATTCGGGCGGTTTCGGCATCGCGGGTTTCACCGACCAAGATAATGTCTGGGTCTTGGCGAAGTACGGCACGCAGTTGAACTGCAAAGCCAGCATTATTTGAATCGATGATCGGAATTTGAGTGATTCCCGGAACGACATATTCGACGGGATCTTCGATGGTGACAACATTCTTCCACTCCACCGAAACTGCCTTAATACCGCTGTGCAGAGTTGTCGTCTTTCCGCTACCTGTAGGTCCCGCAACCATGATCAGCCCATTCGTGGCCCGAATCATGGTGGAGAAGATTTCGAGTTGCTTGCCGCTCATGCCCAAGGTTTCTAGCGACACCGATTGCTTCCTGGCGTCGTGAAGACGAAGAACTAATTTCTCGCCGTGCATCGTGGTGACTGAGGCGACGCGGATATCAATGTGGCGGTCGCCAACAGTTGCAGAAAACTGGCCATCCTGTGGTCGTCTGCGTTCGACGATATTCATTTGGGAGAGAACTTTGATTCGGCTGTTAACCGCCGGAGCCAAGCGAGCAGGAAGCGCCACTAATAACCGTAGTCGACCATCAATGCGAACGCGAACCAAGAGTTCTTCTTTGTAGGGCTCAAAGTGGACATCGCTGGCACGTTCGAGGACAGCACGCTCGATGACCTGCTGGACCAAATTGGAGATTGGAGCTTCACCGACCTCGGAGACAGAAATATCAAAGAGGTGATTGCGCGATTTCGCAATGCTCTCGGTCAGCGAAATCGCTTCGCGAATTTCATATGCAGTAGCGGGCTTGAGTTTTATGCGCAGGTCAACAGAGGCGGCATAGTCCCGAATGCGCTGCCACGACTCCTTGGGGGCCCCAATTACTAGGGCATCGCCATCCCAACGGAGACCGAGGCAGTCACATTCAGCTATCAGGGAAGGGGGAAGCGCCTCATTGGCCGAGGCGAAGGTTGGAGTGGCAACTGGAATTGCCAATTCGCTGGCAAGCGGCTGGCTCTCTTCTGGGATGGCCGGTTTAGCTAAATCGGCCGTAACCAGCCCAGGTCGCAATTGATGAACGGTGGCTGCCGCACCTTCGATGATGACAGCAGGGATCGGATCTGGTGCGACTTCCATGATGGACATGGCCAGAACCCCCTAACGTGTGCGTAAAACACTGGTTTCAGGTGTTCCCAAACGAGCACGTTATAAACTTTACATTTATAACCCGCAAGTTCACCTTTATAGTTGACGACGTTAGTCAATTTTGTAAAGTCGCACAAGTGCTGGCGGGTAAATATCTTGTTAACGGCACCTGAGAGAGTGGTGGCGCTGGTGGCAAGCGAAAGTGAAGAGTTCAGGGCAGACTTTGAACATGATGGATCTGCCGAATCTGCGCCCTACTACCGACCTTGAGCTGACAGAAGTCCTCTCTCGCGCGCAAAATGTCGCAATTGTGGGGGTATCCGATAAACCCGGTCGGGCAAGTAACGATATTGCCAATTATTTAGCCCAATACAGCGGATACCAGCTTTTCTTCGTCAATCCCCTTTTAACCTCTTTCTTGGGGCAAAAGGTTTACTCCTCTTTATCCGAGATCCCAGATTCCATCGATATCGTCGATGTTTTTCGAAAGGTTTCAGATTTGCCTCAGGTTTTCGAAGATGCCTATGCCATCTCCCCCAAGCTGATCTGGCTACAACTGGGGATCGCTGATGAGAATTTGGCCGAAGCGGCCAACGCCCGCGGAATCTCGGTCGTGATGGATCGGTGCATCTTGATTGAACATCGTCGGCTATTGAGGTAACAACAACGGCAAATAAAAGGCGGCGATCAGATTTCTCTGACCGCCGCCTTTTAGTCGTCATTACGTGTTCGGAAAAGACCGAACTCTTAACTCATATCTGGATTACAGACCTGCGGTTACGCAACCTGCAAGGTTTGTAGCAGATCCAACAGCCACGGTATTTGGGGTGTTAGACGTGATCAAGTATGCAGTCACATCTGCTGGAAGCTTAGAGATGAATGTTGGAGCAATTACTGCAAGATCTGCAGCGGCATATTTGGTCCAAGCTTGAGCGACATCGCCTGCGCCGTTGATCTTGCCGGTACCGGTTGCGCCAGTTGCCGCTGGAAATCCACCATTTGGATTAGCTGTTGAAGAAATTTCAAAGTTGGATAGTGCGGAATAAAGGTTAGAGGCGTCTTGTGAACAAGCCTTAGCCTTTGCATCCTGGCTTGTACCGGACAAGGCAACGACAACAATCGCGGCCAAAATACCGATAATCAAGATAACGACGAGAAGTTCGATAAGGGTAAATCCTGCCTCGTTCTTCGCTTTGCGAGCACGTGCCTGGCGTAGTAGGTCTTGCATTTTTTTCTCCCTGGGGTTAGTTATTAACTGAGCGATCCACAGGCGGTAGGCGCCGTGGTCGTACCAATTCTTTTGGTAAGTGTTGAGTTGTATAGATAAACATCGAAAGCCGCAGTGCTACTTGAGAGCACATTCAAAATCGCGCTGGATGCTGAAATCGCAGTATTCGAAACCGAGTTTGTTGAAGTGACGTTATATGTCACGGTGTAGGGCGAGGAAGATCCGGTGAAAGATCCAACTGTCCAACTTCCGTCAAAAGCACTTGTTTGTCCAGTGAGGGCATCAATTCCTGAAACTTGAATGCTCTCCCCTGCCGTAATCGGTGGCAGATAGGTAGATTCGAAGGTGACGGTGGCTACCTTGCCTGAAAGCGATGCGCTCTTCACTGCATAAACACCAAGCTGGAGTGAAAAGTTATTTGCGTAAGAGTTCACGAGTCCGGCATTGAGGTACGTGGGTTGAAGTCCCGTTATCGAAGTTGGCAGAACGTTTGCGTTATCACTTTGGTAAGCAGATACTGCAAGAGCAATGGACTGATATGCAGTCTTGCATGAGTTTTGGACTGAGTTGGAACGACTTGAGGTTAAACCTACGTAAGTAACTCCTGCCAAGATTCCCATAATCATCAATACCACCAGCATCTCGACCAAGGTAAAACCCTGGTCAAGATGCTTGTGAAGGTGGCGTCGCATTTTCAATTACTTCAGGTTGTTGATGGAAACGGTCTCAGTGCGGCCACCAATTTTGATCTGGTAGGTCTGCTTCGTGAAGCTACCTCCAGAAACTGGGAAAACGCACTTGGTTCCGGATGGACCACTCAGTGAAACGGCGTTTGCCACCACTCCACCATGGATCTCCACATTCTTACAACTGCTCTGAGCAATTTTCAAGAATCCACCGTTGACCTTGACGGTTCCGTCAATGATCGAAGGTGATGCAGTTGAAGCTACCTCAAATCCAGCGGTTGTAGATGAAGCTGGGGTGAAGGCCGCATTGATTGGACAGTTTGATCCGTAGGAAGAGACGCAGGAATCTACGTCACTCTGACTTGGGAAGATGATCGCATCGTGAGTACCTGGTGTGTTAGGACCACACAAAGTCACCGTTGCATTTGTGTTCTTGAAGCTGGTCTTGCCTTCAAAAACCAATTGAGATCCGCGGGCCTTGGAAAGGCTGTTAACCGTTCCTGCAGTCTGGAATCCGCCCGAATAAGAACAAGCACCGGTCTTGGAGTTGTAGGTAGCTTCGGAATCATCGGTCTTGAACACGATGTACTGGCTGCTATCACTTGAGTACTTCTTCAAGTTGAGCTGGTTGTGTGTAGCGCCATCGCCATGGAATACATGGACTCCGCGACTGAGACGGATTTCAATGGTGCGCTTGCCGTTCTTGGTCCAATCATTTTTTGCAGTTTTGGAGTACTTGTCAGTTCCCGACGAATCGTTCTTGGAACAATCTTCGTGAACAGTCACGCCATCTTGCTCGAGAATCTTTTCAGAAGACATCAATGCGTTAAGAATCGTGATTTCTTTATCGCCATAGTGACCAGCAGGCAAGGTGATGGGGTTAGCCAAGTCCTTACACGTGTTTACGTAATCACGAATATGACGCTCGGTCTTGCTGTCGCTGTCGGCTTCTTGAATCTTTCCGCCGGAACCTCCGCCGTTAACGCCGCCATTGTTACCAGAACCGCCGCCATTGCTAAAGCAACTGCTGGAAACACCGGTTGGGCACGCATCATAGGTATAAGTGCCTGGTGAGGCAGAACCAGCATTGTTGGTAACAGTTACTGTCGCAGTGCCAGTACCGACAGGTGCGATGACGTTCAAAGTACCGTTGGAATAGCTGGAAATTGTTCCAGGAGTTCCACCGAATTTAACGCCAGTGGTAGACGAGAGGTTGCTTCCGGAGATAGCAACTGAAGTTCCGCCTGATTCTGGACCATGTGACGGAGTCATGCTCAAGCCTGAAGGGGCATTAGAAACATAAGTGAAGGTCTGTGAGGTGGAACCAGAAACACTCGATGTGGAAGAGGTATTAACACAGAGAGAGTATTGACCCGAAGCGGCAGCCGGGGTGACTGCAGTGATGCTTGTTGCAGAGTTGTAAGTCCAACTCGTAGCTGCTTTGTAGGTGCTGTTAGTTGTGCGGCAAACGTTGCTTCCGCCGTTATCGAATCCAACAGACTTCACGTTTGAACCACTGAAATTCACGCCACTGATTGCAACGGTCGTGCCACCTGTGGTTGAACCCTGGTTAGGAGAGATGCCATCAACGATGGGACTAACGCCAGAGTTACAGTTTGATGAATAGGTAAAGGTTTGGCCAGTTGCTGTTCCTTGAGGGTTGGTAACTGCAACTTGAACTTGACCCGAGCCAGCAGGGACTGTGGCCAAAATCGAAGAAGTACCAAGAACCTGGAAGGAGAGAGCAGCTTTTCCACCAAAGGTAACGGCTGAGACACCTACAAAGTTGCTACCCGAAATTGTCACTGTGTCGCCACCAGTTGGAGCCACGCATGAAGATTGAGGCGAGACTGAGTTCATCGATGGTGTTGGGTAGACAAAGGATGTTGTTCCACCTGTGTTGATATATACAGCAGGCGCAGTGATGGTGGAACCAGTACCTGGTGAAACGCCAGTCGAGCTGCTTTGGATCACGATCGGGCTATTGACTACCCACTGACCGGTGAATTGAATTCCATTATCGATACCAGGAGATGTTCCGCCTGTCGATGTGGTGTTCATTGACGTGGTCGTCAATGGCTGGGTAACCAGCGTTGGGGTACACGAGAAGGTTCCCTTGTAGCCAACAGGAATAGTGACGCCACAGTTGGTCGTCGTCAACAGAGCTGGGTTAGTGATGGCGTTGTAGTTCAGCTGTGCCAACACGGAAGCTTTTGCAGCTTCTGCTGTGCTGGAATTGCTGTTCTGCAACGACATGCGCTGTACGCCAGTCGTTGAAGCTTGAGTGATCAGTAGTACTGCACCCAGCCATACGCCAAGAATGGTCACGAAAACAAGAACCAGCCCGAGAGCTGTTCCCTCTTCTTTATCTCGTCGCCAAGTTATCATCGTTCTATTCCCCTTAATTTATTGAGCTAGAGAGCCCAATATTGATTGACTTTGAAAAACGGTACCGACCGGACCAGTTGACTGGTTCTTGGAAGCCGGCAAATTGAGCGTCATGCCATCCACGCCAGTTGTGGCGTCGAGGAATGAATCTTGAGTACAAGCGCCACTACCTGCAGAAGTAATCGTCAAAGTGCCACCTGTGTAAGTGGTGCATTGAACGATTGAATTCCAAGCTGGGTCAGAGAGCGCTGGAAATGAGTTACGCAACATTTGCGAACTATTGGAAACGATCAAGCCTTGATTCGGACACTGCACGCGCCAAAGCGAAGCTGTGCCATCGCCAGCATCGCGGGCTTCATAACCCATGGTGCCGCCGGTTGTCAGAACCAAAGTAACTAACGGCTTTACCTTGGTATCGCCATAAACCCACGTTGTACATTCAACGCGAATATTTGGAACGACACCCGTGAAGGAGAAATCGGAAGCTACATAGTTCATTGGATTTGGAACGGAAACTGTGTAACTAGCACCAGATGAGGCTGCAGCAACAACAGTATTTGAGAAAACTTGAGATTGAGCTGGGTTGTTAAATCCAGTCAACGAGATGGTCTGCCCCTTACGCAAGGAATGAGTCTTGGGAGATCCCGATACTGTGAAGGAAATATTTGGGTAAGAGCACTGTGACGAGAATGCGGCAACTCCAGAGATCCCGCCAAGGGCCGTTCCACTTGCTGGTGTCGTAACGGTAAATGTCGAACTCGTGACGCTAGCGATAGAAGCATTAACTTGATCAAATGTCGCATTAGTTCCAGAAATTGTTACCGTCTGACCAACACAAGGAAGGAAGGAGCCAGAGTAAGAATATGTCCCAGCAGAGTCGACCGCATAAATCGATAGAGTGGTTGCGTACGAGGCTGGGAAAGATGCCATGTTGTTGGAATCCACAGCCGCAGCATTAATTTGCTCATTTGGAATTGTTCCGGAGGAGACATAGATACCTGAAGTGGCGTTCACGTCGCGAACGAATACCGAATCAATCAATGAGTTGCTTGAACTATTGATCGAATTCTTCTGGGTGTAGTTCATGGATTGAACCGAAGTACCTAAAAGTTGGGTAATGCCGGTAGCCAATAGTGCCGTAACGAACAGGGCAAGGACGAGCTCGACCAAGGTAAAGCCATCGTTTTCTTTGCTCTTCTTGACCACGAAGGTCTTCTTAAGGAATGTAGTCATGATTACAACGCCTTCGTAATCACACGGGTAAGAGTCTGGGTACCACTCTTCACCGTTAGGGATATTTTTTGAACGTTGACGTATGCGGCAAGAGCTGCAACTCCGTAAGGAGCAAGCTGACCGGTGAGCACCGTTGGCAAGGTTCCATTAACGGATGTTCCACTGACCGAGAAGGAAGTTGCTGAAGCAGCGGTAGTGGAAACCGACGCCAAATCGAGAACTGCGATGGGATCAACGTTTGCATCCGTAGCGTTAGTCATGGTGGCAATTCCGGTAATACTGATGATGGAAGGCGTTGAAGCCTGCGCAGCAATCAGGGAGGTCGCAAGTGACGATGAACCGCTGAAGGAATAGGTGACCGCAGTAGAAGTTGCTGACGTTACTTGGATGCCAGTGAGGCTCTGTACGGCAGAGCATGGCTGCCAGACATCTACTTTGTTTGCAGAGTCAAAGTTTTTGTAATCCTCAACAACAACGCTCACGCCGGTCGTTTGATCCCAGGTATATGGCGTTGGAGTTGCGTCGGTGCAGAGCGCATAAGGCTGCTGCATGATGCGACTGGCGACTGAGTTGAGTTTTGCCAGAGCCGCGCCATTGGAGTTCATGCGATCAGAAAGTGGGCGCGCAGTAAGCAAAGTGCCAATCAAGGCAACACCAAGAATTCCGAGGATCACCGTGGCGACCAGAACTTCCACCAAGGTATCTCCGCGCTCGGCGGTTTCTCGATTGCGCAGCATTGTTCTCGCTGCAATTAGTTTTTTCACTACTGCTTCACCCCGCTATAGATTCCGTACATTGCTGAAACAAGCGCTACGGCTACGAAGCCGACGCCACCACCGATGAAGAGCAGCGTGGCTGGCTCTAGCAATGCGGTGAAGTTCTTCATTCTGTGATCAAGTTCGTCCGAATAGAACGCGGCGGCTTGATGGAGTTGAGACTGCAACTGGCCAGATTCCTCGCCGATGCGCAGGATTTGGATAGCTGCGATGGGAAAAATTTTGTATTCGGAAAGTGGCTCGGCCAAACCTTCGCCATTAAGCACGCGAAGGCGGGCATCAAGAATTGCGTTCTTGAAGACCATGTTGCCGCTGGCATTTCCGGCAAGTTCAAGAGCATCTGGAAGCGGCACTTGAGTCTTGACCAAAGTGGAGAGCACCCGGCAGAAACGCTCGAGAGAAACTAGTCGAGCTAGTCCACCAACGATTGGCAAAGAAATGATGAGCCGATCGATGTAGATGCGTGTCTTTGGGTTACGAGCCAGGTAGGCGATGGTCACGATAAATGTGAGCATCCCAGCGCCCAGCGCCCACCACCAAGTGGCCACAAAGTGCGTGGTCGAGAGTAAAAGGGCAGTTGTGGCTGGAAGTTTTACATCCAAAGAATGGAAGAAAACTTGGAATCGTGGGAGAACGACCACTGATAGAACAGTGACAGCCACAACTGTGAGGGAGATCAAAACAATTGGATAGATCATTGCTGATCGCACCGCTCGCCTTGAACGCAAATCTCGTTCGAGGTAGTTGTTTAGCGTCTCTAGGGCATCGACCAAGTCACCGCTACGTTCAGCGGCTCCCAAAATGGTCGAGTAATAGCTGGGGAAAACATGGGGGTGGCGAGAGACCGACTCGCTGAGAGTTGCTCCGCCTTCGATGTCGAGAACAAGTTCAGTCAATACTTGACGCATCTTCTTGTGATCGGTGGTCTTGGAAAGAATGCTCAATCCGCGGGCGGCGGTGATTCCGGCTTGCGAGAATGAAGAAAGTTGACGGGTCATCTGTAGGAGTTCGTCCAGCGGAACGGTCTTACCAAATTCCAAGTTGTACCAAGGTTGGTAAACCTTGATGGTGAGTTCTTTTAAGCCTTGGCCGAGAAGTCCGTATTGGGCTTCGCCGTAGGTAGCAGCCTTGACAGTGCCACTGGCTTTCTTGCCAGCAGCGTCAACACCGGTGTACTTATAGGTGTTGATGACGAGTTCTTCTTCTTTTGATTTTTTCTTGCCTAAACTGAAGGAAGACTTGCGTTTTCCAGAGGACTTCTTTCCAGCGATCTTGCTAGAGCCAAAGCTCTTTTGTATGAGCTTCTTCTCGACAACCTCTGGTGCGACTACGTGCATCTCTTCAACGATCTCAGCATGAGTCTCAGCGGTATCCACCGTGTCAAAAGTGTCAACGGCGATTGAGCCTGGGTGAAGCTCAAAGGTGAAATCACTGTCTTGACGGGACTCATCCGAAGACTTACCTGGATTGATAATTAATTCACTCACTGGACACCATTAACGTGAGTGCTTCATCGAGAGTGGTTATGCCTTCAGAGGCCAGGCGAACCGCTTCGTGATCCAATGTGGTCATACCGGACTCAGCGGCATAACGACGAAATTCATTAGGTTCTGGGTGGGAGACGATCAGGTCGCTGAGACCTTCGGTCATTTCCAAAACTTGATAGGTAGCAATACGGTCACGGAAGCCTGTGCCGCTGCACAAAGTGCAACCCACAC
This sequence comes from Actinomycetota bacterium, assembly GCA_947371865.1. Lineage (GTDB taxonomy): Bacteria > Actinomycetota > Actinomycetes > Nanopelagicales > Nanopelagicaceae > CAIMZW01. The sequence goes on along the minus strand of CANBRH010000004.1, from coordinate 34,109 downwards.
CGCGAACCAAAGAGGTGGCCTTAAACCCGTACAAAGCCAAAGTTTTTTGCTCTGCTGCTGTTGGCTTATACGAAGTTGCGCAGAAGCGACAGTTACGGCGAATCAAGCGCTGAGAAATCACACCGCGAAGCGAAGAAGCAATCAGGTGAGATTCGATATCCATTTGCAGCAAGCGATAGACGGCACCGACAGAGTCAGTGGCGTGAATCGAGCTGAATACCAAGTGGCCCGTCAAAGCAGCCTGAACCGAGATAAGTGCGGTCTCAGCATCGCGAGTCTCACCAACAAGGATGACATCTGGATCTTGACGTAAGACGGCGCGGAGCTGAACAGCAAATCCAGCGTTATTGGGATCAATGATTGGAATCTGAGTAATGCCAGGAACTACGTATTCGACTGGATCCTCAATGGTGACGATGTTCTTCCAGGCAACGGAAACAGCCTTGATACCGGAGTGCAGCGTGGTGGTCTTTCCGGAACCGGTAGGACCGGCGACCATGATCAAACCATTGGTGGCACGAATCATGCGGGTGAAGATCTCGAGTTGAGCGCCGCTCATGCCCAGAGATTCCAACGACACAGATTGCTTGCGGGCATCGTGGAGACGAAGAACTAGTTTCTCGCCATGAACCGTGGCAACGGATGAGACACGAATATCAATGTGGCGATCCCCGACAGTTGCAGAGAACTGACCATCTTGTGGACGGCGACGTTCGACGATGTTCATCTGGGAAAGCACCTTGATGCGGCTGCTCACAGCTGGGGACAAACGTGATGGCAAAGCGACCAGAAGGCGCAGGCGACCGTCAATACGGACACGGACCAGAAGATCATCCTTGTAAGGCTCGAAGTGAACGTCGGATGCGCGCTCAAGAACCGCACGCTCAATGACCTGTTGAACCAGATTTGAGATTGGGGCCTCGCCCACTTCGGATACAGAAATGTCGAAAGAATTATCTTTTGACCGAGCAATGCTTCGGGTTAGTGAGATCGCTTCGCGAATTTCGTGAACTCCGGCGGCGATCAACTTAATCTTCAGGTCATTCTCTTGTGCGTATTTGAGGATCTCTGGCCAGCTCTCCTCTGGAGCGCCGACTACGAGCTCTGCGCCATCCCAGCGCAAGCCCAAACAATCGAGACGGGTTACCAAATCCATAGGCAGCACTGAATGCGCTGACGCGAACGGATCGGTAATTAACCCTTGAGTAACATCTGCGGAGAAACTCTCCTCTGCACTAACCTCTGTGAGGGAAACGTGCTCTTCGCGTAATATTTCAACTGTTGACATCTTCTAATTCACCCCCTCCCAAGCGTGAAGTAAGGAATTTCTCTCCTTAACATCTCTAAGGGTACCCCCCCTCTATACGAAGCGTCTAACGCCAATCTCGCAATAATCTCTTTAACCTCTCTTTTAAAAGGTACATAAGCCCTATATCACCCCTCTTCCAAAGGTTTTCTCACATATACCTTACTTATTGTTCACATACCCAAATCTAAAGGCTCTGGAAAGAAAGGGCGTATCCTTTGAAACTGTTAGCCAGATGCGATGAAAATCCCAGCCGAAAGAGTTAAAGATGAATAATTATGCAAATCCAGGTGAACCGGGGGATGATTTAGATCCCACTGAATTCCCAGCGCCAAAATTCAAGCTGGGATTTCTTTATTTTCGCCGTCCCTACTTTTCCGATCCATTCTTTAGCGGCATTCTCTTTCTGACTGGCCTACTACTTCTGTCAAAATCCATTTACGTCCGTGGCCAGGGCCAGATCGATCTTTCATCGCAATCCATTGTTGCGGGAACCGAACGCGCACTCCTGGCATTTCATCTCTGCTTCTTGCTCCTCTGGCTACTTGCGTTGCCACTTTTGCTCAAACGCGCACGCAAAGATAAAAGAGTTGTCTCCGACCACGAGACCATCATGACTTCTGAAAATGGAACTGTTCAAAAATGGAAAATTGAAAAGAAGCCTTACCTCAATCGACGCGCAACTGAAATCATTGTGTTCTTGCCATTCATTATTGCTGGATTATTGATTGGCACTGCAAGTATCCAATCGCAGAAAATCACCCGCGAACTTAATGCAACGTATCTCAAGACTTACAACTTAAATCACACCTGGAATGATCAAGTTAAGCCGGTGACTGATTTGATATCTCATCTTTCGCGCACCGTTTCCAAAGCACAATATGCGCTAGAAGTAACCAAGGCGAAAACTATCGTGGCCAAAGCTGCTCCACTTATTGCTGAAACCGAATCTAAAATCCAATACCAGTGTGACCACGTACAGAAAAAAACGACCGGCAACAATAACGAAGCTAAGTACCGCGCGATTTTGGTTACTTCGATGCTGGACACTTGCCACAGTCTTCCCATTCAATCGCGAGAATTATTCGCAATGGTAAATCTGCAAATTTCCAATGCGTCTAATGCTGAAATTCAGAAGCATCAAGACCTTTATGACGCCGAGTACTATCGTCGCATAGCGGCCCAAAAGCAGGTCCTGGTCATCTCTGGTGCGCTCACTGAGCGCCGAAAAATCAAATCCACTATTTCAATCTGGACTGTTCTATCACCGATATAACCCCTATTTAACAAGGTTTTTCCAGTCCAAATCTAAGAATGCACCACGCCTTACCGATCTAACGAGTGGTGCATTTCTGTTGTGACCTCGTGGAGGTTCTCCCACAAATTAATTTGCGGTGTTAAGTGCGCAAGCCGTTCCATCTGCTTTGGCCGCGTTGTTGGCCAACCAGTTGCGCTGAATTAGATACTTCAGGCCACCGGATGTGTAGTTGAAGTAAAAGTTGTTCAATAAAGTCTTAGTTCCAAATGTCCAGGAGCACTTATCCGCATTTTCGGCGCCTTTGGCGTCGTACCATGCATTGAGAAGTGGGTCAGTCAAAGACTCATCGATCTCATGAACCAAAATGCTAGTCATCGCATCGACATAAACATCGCCATTTGGGCTGTACTTGGATTGTGAAGCACAAGCCGTGAGGTACGTGCTCGTGAAATCTTGAATCGCAATGTAGGGAACTTGCACGCCACCAACAGTTCCGTAGCTGTGCCAACCACAATATGACTTACCAAATCCGCTGGACAGATAAGTATTGTTCGCGCCGATGTAAACATAGATTGGACGAAGTCCTCCTGCGTTTGCTGGAGTCGGAACTTTTCCCGCGGCTAAGGCTGTTGAAATGAATCCAGCAACCTGTGCGTCCGTGATATTGCCAGTTGCAGCGATAGTCGAAGTCGGAACTGCTGCTTGTGGCCAAGTCAAAGTTGGGGCAACGTTTTTTGTTGCCGTGAAGTAACTAACATTTGTTGCAAACACCTGATTTGCTACCCCGGTATTGGAGCCGCTAGTTCCCAGTGCAGTCACCAGATTGCTCAGAACTTTGTTCCATAAAGTTTGTCGAGTCGAAGTCCACGTTCCAACCCACACCGGATAGATGGCCACGTTGCCGGCATAAACCGAGCCGCCAGAATGAAAGGAAATGGGGTTCGCGGCTAAGACAGTGGCGCGTCCACTTGGAGTGGAAGTTTGAGCGGCCCAGGCTGCTTCAGCTGCTTGGTCATCGTTATTTATCCAGGGTTGGCCAAAAGACAAGCCTCCTTGGTTCGCGTTCACAGTTCCCATCACGCCAGAAGGGTTTACCGAAGCGGCGGAAAAGCGATCTGCCTCCCCTGCATTTTGGATAGGAGCGCCTTCGGAGCGAATGCCGGAAGCCGCAAGTGAAAAGTTGGCGGAGGGCGCCGAGATATCTCGATGTTCGGTCGCTGCTGCTGTACTTGTTAAAGAAGCCGCCCAGCCAAGCGCTACTGCGACCGTGCCGGCCGTAAGGCGAAGGAGAAATGAGGAGTTGATTCTTCGATCGAACATGCGGAAGGGATCCTTTCGGTTGGTACGCGGGGAAGCGTCGAGATCTCTATGAAGTTGTTCTCTATCGATTTACCTTGTGAGGTAGTCGCGAGGTTTGTGAGTCTAAAGTGACCCTCAAGTAAAAGGTGAGACTTTAGATCGCGTGTCGATTAAATTTTCAGGGCTCTACGCACGGGCAATTCCATCTCTCCCTTGGCTGTAGTCCATGATTAGGCCATGGCATCTCTGCGTGCGAGCGCTCCCCTGTTGGAGGCATACCTTCGTTACCTGGAGAGCGAGCGCCTGCCCTTCACCATCCCCGGACACAAGCAACGGACCAGCACATTGGACCCCGATTTAGGTGCGGTCGTAGATGCCGACGTTCCACTTTACGGCGGGCTCGATGAAATCAAGCTCACCAACCAGACGTTGGCTCATGCTGAATCGTTGGCTGCCGAACTTTGGGGTGCAAACTTGGCCAGGTTCTCCACTGGCGGCTCTACCCATGCTAATCAAGCCGTCATTTTGGCCCTGGGTAAGCCCGGCGATCGCGTGGCAATCAGCCGAACTGCACATCGCTCCGTGCTGAGCGCTCTTGTTCTTGCCGGCCTCGAGCCGTTGTGGATGAGTCCCAGCATTGATCACGCAACTGGTGTTCCCATCGGGATACCAATAACTGAACTTGAAAGAGTTCTGCCCGAAAATCCCATTGCAGTTCTGCTGACCGAACCTGGATATCTCGGAACGATTTCCGATCTGCCCATTCTTATTTCCACAGCACACGAGCGCTCCATACCGGTCATTATCGATGCGGCGTGGGGTGGCCACTTTGGATTCAATCCTCGATTGCCCCAACACGTTTTGGAACTAGGCGCGGATGCTCTGATTACCAGCGTTCACAAAGCGCTGCCTGGCTATAGCGCCTCCGCTTTACTGCTGGCGCGCACGACTTACCTGGATCGCGCCCGCCTAGAACAAGGTTTTGAGACAACTCACACCACATCTCCTGCGGGAGCACCGCTTGCCTCCATCGATGGCGTTCGTGCCTTACTTGAAACGCGAGGGTCCGAACTACTCGGAGCATTAATTGATGCGGTCCAAGACTTTAAAAAAGAGGTTCAAGAAGAATTTGACCCGCCCATTTTTCTCGGTGAATCTGATTTTCAACCCGGACGCTTTGATCCTTGCAAAATCGTACTTCGCGCCAATCAATTAGGGGCTTCAGGAGTCGAAATTGAAAAACGATTGCTGGATCAGGCTATTCGTGTCGAAATGGCCGATCGTGACACCATCGTCTTCTTAGCCACATTGGTGGACACACATCAAACCTTGCGCGAACTTGCCGCACATCTCATTCCGATTTTGAAAGATGTTCAATCGACGCCTCGACCTTCTGCTACGGCCCTGAGTTGGGCGGTCAAACCTGTGCGTGGTTCCTCCATGCGGGATGCATACTTTGCGAAGACTGAAATGGTTTTGGCACCAGATGCAATTGGCAAAATCTCTGCCGATCTCGTTGCTCCGTATCCTCCCGGAGTTGCAGTTCTGGCACCTGGCGAAATCATTACCTCTGAGATTGTTCAAGGATTGGCGTCGGCAAAAGCCGCAGGGGTGCGTATCGCTTACGCTACCGATTCAACATTGGAAACCTACCGGATCGTTAAATAGCTCTTATTTAACGCCTACTTCAGCAAGGTTGGCGGATAACCGTTTTGCTAGTGCTGGATGAACATTCCAGCTAGAAATCATGGATTGATATTGTTCAATCTCGTTAGATTCTGGTTTGGCTTTGGTTTTCACAGCACGAATCATCAAATTTCGTGGCGTGTGTTGGTCACCTACGAATTCGATCGTTTCAGATCTATACCCAAGGAGTTTTAAGATGTGTACGCGCAGCGCATCAGTCAAAATATCCCCAAGGCGTTCCTTCAGTAATCCATGTCGAACTACCAGATTCCACGGCTCTGGCGCTTTGCTGAGTTGTGCCTGAATGTCGTGGTGACAACACGGAGCTGACAAAATCAATTTCGCCTCATTAGTAACCGCCCACGCCAACGCATCGTCGGTGGCGGTATCGCAGGCGTGAAGCGCAATTGCGATATCCACTTGCGTATCTTTGGTTGCGGAGATTTCTTCGGCTCGAAATTCTATTGAATCGCTTATACCTAGAGCTTGAGCAATCTCGATATTACGTTTTCTGGATTCTTCTCGTATATCAATGCCGAGAACGTGAACTGGAATTCCTTGAGCGCGCAAATACTGATGCGCCGCGAAAGTTAAGTAGGCGTGACCGCAACCTAGATCAACAATGCGAAGTGGTTGGTCAAATGTTGGCTGCGGGATTTGCCCAGCTGAAATCGCATTATTGAGAGTAGGTACCATGATCCGTAGAAATTCTTCGACTTGCATAAATTTGTCTTGGCGCGATGGCTTTAACTTTCCATCCCGATCAGAGATTCCGACCTCAATTAAAAATGGATCAGATGGGTCCAGTAACCGAGCCTTCGTCCGATCGTGGGACAAATTCTGCTCTTTCGTAACCTGGCTAATATTTACAAGCGCCTCGCCTTTTTTAGTGATTCGAATGGAGAGGGATTGCTCGGTGGATTCGGCCAGAATGTTTGCAAAACCGCTTGTAAGAAGTGAGATGACTTCGCCATCGCCAGGGGAATAATTCTTCGTCGTGGTCCGGATGCCATCGTTGGACATGACTTGTAGAAAGCGGCCAGATTTAAGTTGAACCGGACGAATATCAATTCGGAGAGCTGGGGTTTCCATGTTTCGTCGGCGCCCCGAGAGAACTGCTCGTACCAGGTGGTCGAAGTCGGTCAGTATAGATTTCGCTTCTTCAAGCGCTTGCTCTAACTCCACTTATGCCCCTCCCCTGGATAATATCCGCATACCCGACTCTACAAGAGTAATTTTCGTGGCTCGAGCCCACTACATCATCCCCGTATTCATTATTATCTCTCCATGACTCATGGAGATACCAAGATTGTTTATCACCCGTCGCGCACTATTGCCGGCTTACAAATCGTTACCTCTTCTTCCTTTGACGTAGAGAACTTTGAAATGAAAGATGTCCCACAATTGTGGGAGACCTTCTGGAAGCGATTTCCAGAATTGAATATCGCCCCAAATGGAACTTGTTATGCAGTTGCTTCACCTATCGGCGAAGAAGTTCCGCCATTGAAAGTTCTGTATTTGGCTGGCGTTGAAGTTGATCCAAAGGCGGTTTTACCTGAAGGTTTCGTGGCCATTGAAGTTTCCGCCGGCAATTACGCACATTTCACTCATCAGGGTTCTTTCGCCAAACTTGATAGCTCCTTTCGCGAGGCTTATCTGACCTGGTTTCCCAAATCAGGATTGGTGCAGCGCCTTGCGCCCCATATTGAGCTTTACGACCACAGGTCAGCTTCTCCAGAGACTGAATCTGCTGAAATGGACATTCTCATTCCCGTCGAATAATCGGAACGCACTTGAACTATTTGAGCTCAAAGTAATTGAATCTGCCCATGCATGTGAATCCGACTTTTTCGTAGACCGCTATGGCCGCGTTGTTCTTGCCTGAGACCCCTAGCGCTACTTTCGAAATTCCTCGTGTGGCAGATTCCCTTACAACTGCTTTGGTCAAGAGTTGAGCTAAACCTCTACTTCGATGGTGTTGATGTACGCCAACTGAAGATAAAACATAACCACCGGACTCCCATTGCGTCAGAGCAGCAACCGCAAGCAGCTCACCTGATTCGCTTCGCAACCCACCCCAAAATACGATCTCTCGATGTCCAGGTTTTGTCGATGACTCCGGGGCATGCACCTCCAAGAATGAAAGAATTTCGAGATCATCTTCAAGATGCAAATATTGTTGCCGCCCAACATAACTCTCTTGCACTTGGCTTGTGTCGATGACGTAAGCATCCCATTGGCCGGCTAATACAAATTCAGAAGTGCTTTCTTTCGCTATCGAACGAGGGATGGAAAAGCTCCGCCAAATCGGATCAATTTCAACCTCATTACCTAGGCCTAATCCATAAGGTTCATCGTCTCCGCGAGTAAATGCAAGTGATGTACCTACTCGGACAGCTTTTACAAATCCGATTGCTGGCATCCATGTCTGAAAGAGATTTGGACTACCGAAGATATCCGCTGCCCACTCTTGAGCTTTTACGAAATCATGCGTTTCCATGCAGCAATTCCCCTCAGGTAGTTTCGGCGGGTGACTAAAAATACCTCAAGTTCGATCGTGAAGTTGTCCCGGCTAGAGGCCCATCGAATCTGAGTAGTAGACGGCTCGCAGGTACTTATTTGCCGCATTAACTCGATGATTGGTCTGAGGAGAAGCCGGCTCTACATCAAGCAACTTCGAAGCAGCTGAGATTGTACGCTCCACGGCTTTCTCCGAAATTTTGCATTCGACGGAAATTTCGTGATTAGAGCCACCGACAGCCATGAGACGCATGACTCGATGTTGCTGCGGAGAAAGTAAACCGTAGTAAGAATTTTCAGTTACTGCCGCCTCGAGAAATGATGGATGGAGTTGTTGTTTTCCGTTAAATGCACGCAGGATCTCGGCAAGCACTGTTGAAGGATTACGCGTCGGCTCATTGAGCCAAAAGGCTCTATCCCAAAGCGCAGAAATTATACCTTCGCGAACAAGAACGGGGTTCGCTTGTTCGGCCATAAAGATTATGAATTGTGTCGGAATGAATTTTCGAATTTCAACTGCGGCATTGAGGGCATCGATTTTTCGCAGCGAATCCATATCAAAAAGAATTACATCAGGTTTAAATGTTTTAACGTGCTCTAGGGCATGTGCAAAATCAACAACTTTGGTTTCCAAGTGCGAATTCGTTTCATCATCAAAACCTTTAGCAATGAACAAACCCATTCCGGGATGGAAACTATTTTCGAAAATAGTTATTTTTCGCAAGTTTTTGTCGATCTCGCTCGGTTTGGTTTTCACCAGTACCAGCAATCTCTCTTTTTAAGAGCTTAAGCACTTCCAACAGAAGTACTATTAACAAGGTAGCGTACTTTTCCCAAGAGTGGGGCCAACCCCAGAGCTTGAGCGCGAATAGATAACTGATTTGGGGATATCCCCCTAATAAATGAGGCGTTCGTCATATTCACCTGTATCGACTCAATCCAAAAGATTATCAATAACTTCTAGGCTACATTGATGCGTGATTTCAAAAGTACTGGTTGCTTCCGACTCTCCGTTTGAGTCTTTGTTAGTGGCAGCGAATTTTAAATCGTTGGGCATAAATGTTCTGCAAATGAATAACCCAACTCCATTTAACTTAACCGAAATAGATGCTTTTGATCCTGATGTCGCCTTTATCTCTCTTGGTTTCAACACCTTGGGAGGTGTTGCATATGCAGATCACTTGCGCCAATGGAAACCGGGAATTGGTTTGGTTTTAGTCTCGGATACACCAATAGTGCAACTGTTGGGGTTTGCTGAAAAGGAAATTCCACTTGGAGCTCAACTCATTCTTCGAAATTCAGTGACAGATATCTTTGTTTTGCAAGACGCTCTTCATTCCTCAGTGGATGCTGCGCTCAACCGAACCAAAATGAACTGGGTCAAAGCTCGCACCTCCACTGATATTGAAGCTTGGAACACGAGTTTTAACACGCTCTCAACCACTCAAATCGAGACTTTTCGCCTCTTGGCTCAAGGCTCAAGCAATTTGGAAATCGCGCAAATTCGAGAAGTAAGTGAAAAATCGGTTGAGCACATCATCGGCAGAATCGCAGTCGCTTTGAATGTCACATCATCCACACGGATAAATCAGCGTGTGAAACTCGCTCGCGAATTCTTTCGGATTGCAGGGGCACCTCTCGATTAGACGGGGGTCTACTACCGATAAAACGCTCCATCTTGTGGCCATTGGTTCTATCGTGAAAGCACAAAGACAAGAAATATCGACCCATGCATTGGTGAAAATCCATGGCTCTTCGATCTTGTTCGTGCCAAGTAGGTACACAACTAATCAACGTTAAGAATCGAATCTGACATGAGAACCCCCAAAGTCTCTCGGGCACTTGCAGTATTAACAGTCGCCGGGCTGGTCTTCCTACTCATCAATCCGCTTACTAGCGCCTCAGCAGCGACACGTATCAGCCTCGGCTTAGCTGACAGTTTCGGTGTACTCGCTAGCAGTACCGTCACAAACACAGGTGCCACAAATATTTCTGGAACGGCGGGCGCGAGCGTCGGGCTTTCCCCCGGCACATCGATCACAGGATTTCCGCCAGGAATTTCAGGCACCCATGAGGCAGCTACTGCTGCTGCAATTGCTGCCCAAACAGCGCTTACCGCAGCAATGACAGATGCATCTGGTCGAGTTGCCACAGCTTTGCCATCTGCAGAGTTAGGTGGAACAACTCTTACACCAGGTGTTTATTCCATCGGCGCCGGAACAATCACCGGAACCGTGACGTTAAACGGTGGTGGGGACGCAAACGCCGTCTTCATTTTCCAAGTTTCCTCAACTTTGACAACAGCGTCATCAAGCGTTGTCTCATTGACCAACAGCGCTCAATCGTGCAACGTCTTTTGGCGAGTTGGTTCCTCTGCAACTTTGGGTAGCGGTTCAACTTTCGCAGGCCATGTCTTGGCAAGCTCGTCCATTACCGCGAATACGGGTGCAATTATTCAGGGATCCCTTCTGGCCAGCACTGGCGCCGTAACTTTGGATGCCAACACCATCACAAATAGTTCATGCGCTGCTCCTGTAGTGGTAGTCGCAACGCCTACCCCTACTCCAACCGTGACACCACCGGTTACGGCTACACCTACCGTTTCAGCCACCCCTGTCGTAGTAACGGCTACACCTACCGTTTCAGCCACCCCTGTTGTTGTAACGGCTACACCTACTGTTGTACCGGTCGTGAACGGAACCATTCACGTGGTCAAGATTGTCATTAACGACGACAACGGAAAGCTCTTCCCAAGTGATTTTTCAATCCACGTAAAGCACTGGGGCGTTGATGTTCCCGGAAGTCCAGACACTGGAATAAGTGGAGCTGGAAGAACCTATTCCTTGCCTCCAGGCAGTTATGTCGTCAGTGAAGATCGAGTAGATGGCTACAACGGAAGTTTCTCTGGAGTAGGCATCCTTAACGGCCACATCATGCTCGAAGCCGGTCAGGATATAACGATCATCAGGACAAACGATGATGTGCCCGTATACAAGGCTCCGGCCCAAACTCCAATGCCAACAGAATCTCCAACACCAACGACCGTAACTGGTGGAACCCTTCCAGCTACATCGTCTCCTTGGTTCAATGCGCTCGGTGCAAGCGGACTTCTCCTCTTGCTTGGAGCCATTGGATTTCGAACACGTCGTCGTTTCGAATAAAAAGGGTTCAATAATAAAGCGATATAAAAAAGTGAGGAGACCACTTCGGTGGCTCCTCACTTTTGTCTCGATTTTAATCCTCGGAGCCGGAGCCGGTGGAGTCACTTACTCTGGTATTCAGATTTACCAAATGAATCACAGCTCCGGAATTGATTATTTGCCAACAATTGTTCCTATGAAAATCTCGGCGATTCCGACTCAAAAAACGGTGAGATTTCAACCCAAACTCGGTGATGTCTTCGGAATTATTACCATCCCTCGAATTCGCAAAAGTATTGCCATTGTTGAAGGTACTGATGCCAAAGAGCTCAAACGCGGCGTTGGCCATTTCGTACAGAGCGTTTTGCCTGGTGAACAAAATAATTCGGTACTTGCTGGCCACAGAGATTCCGTATTTTCACAACTCGGAAAAGTTCAACTTGGGGACTTCATTTATATCCGCACTCCATCGGGCAATTTCACTTACGAAGTCCAAAAGATCAGAATCGTAGCAGCGGCAGACAAGACCATAATTGTTCCAACCCCTGATGCCATACTCACGCTCAGCACCTGTTATCCCTTTCGATACTTCGGTAGTGCGCCAAAGCGTTACATCGTTACCGCAGGACTCATTGAATCTACGGCAGCCAGTCCCACAGCCTCCATCTCAAAGGCATCGTTTACCAAAAAGTAACCTGTGACTTCTCAGGATGGAATGGAAGTGATTGCCTGTCTGAGTTACTTTCTCTCCATGAAATCCAAAGTTCTCCTCATTGGCATCGATGGTCTCGTACTCGATATCGCACTCAACTCAAATATGGCTTCCACGCTTGGCCAATGGAAAGAGCGCGGTTTCTTTGCACCCACAGTCGTTGAAGCACCAACGTGGTCCGGACCAGGATGGTCGACCATCTTGACTGGCTCTACTCATGCTCAACACGGGGTGACCGATAATCGCTTCTCTGGCCATAACCTGCTCTACCGTCCAGACTTTTTGAGTCGCGCCTTCTACCAAGACCAATCCACCACTACTTTTGCAGCAGCCGCTTGGCCACCTCTAGTCGATCCTTCAGGTCTGGGACCGGTGATTCACGAACGACGCGAACAACAATTGGCTTACCAGCATCGCGTCATTGCACGAGACGGCGAGACTCATGGATACAAGAGCGCCGATGCCGAGGTTGCTCATGCAGCGCTTTATGCAATTGAGAAAGCCGGCCCGGATGTCAGTTTTGTTTACTTCTGCGGTGCTGATGAAGCTGGACATGTTCATGGAATTCGGGGCAATAACTACATAGAGGCAATTTCTCGCATCGATGAATTTCTCGCCAAGATAGAAACGAAAGTACAGGCTCGGGTTGAATCACTGAATGAGGAATGGTTAATCGTGGTTACTACCGATCACGGACATATTGATGAGGGAGGTCACGGCGGCGACACCGATCAAGAGCGCGACTCGTTCGTCATTGCAACTGGCTTTGGACGGGAAAATCCAAAATGGCCGACATCAATCAAGCCCGAAGAGATCGCTGAACTGATCCTCGCCGAAAGAGCTTAAAGAACCCGATGCACCTTGTGGTTAGCAGCCTGTGCTGTGGGGCGTACGACTAGCGAATCGATATTTATGTGGCTCGGCAACATCACACACCACCTAATAGTTTCAGCAATGTCTTCGGCAACGAGCGGTTCAGAAACGCCTTCATAAACCTTGGCTGCTTTGCTAACGTCACCTTCAAATCGGGTTCTTGCAAATTCGTCAGTTTTCACCATGCCCGGTGCAATCTCGGTAACGCGAATGGGAAGTCCATTGAGTTCTAGACGTAGAGTGCGAGCCAAAGAGGTTTCCGCGAACTTTGCCGCCACGTACGATCCGCCGTTTTCATAAGCAACGTGACCGGCGGTTGATGAAACGATAACGATATGTCCTGCTTTATTTTCAATCATAAGCGGAGTTATCGCTTTGACCATTCGTACCGCGCCTACGACATTGACTTCAAATGTCTTCTGCCAAGAGTGTGGATTGGAATTCTGCACCGAGAGAGCGTCAAAGGCGCCACCTGCATTGTTAACAAGAACCGAGATTGGATACTGCGAAACTTTAGAAGTGAAGCTATCGACGCTGGCTTGGTCGGTGACGTCTAATTCAAGGGGCATTATGTTGGAACTTTCCAAAGCCAGCTCTTCCAACTTTTCCATACGTCTGGCTGCTGCAATGACTGAGAAACCGTTTTCGGCCAATAGCCTGGCGGTCGCCGCTCCTATTCCGCTGCTGGCCCCTGTAACAATTGCATAACCTTTGGTCGTTTCACTCATGGGGCTATTATCGCGAAATGTCGCCGACTTCTCTCACCTACGGAAATGATCCAGATCAGGTCTACGAGCGATACGGGCTACCTAACGCCGAACGGCCAACTGTGGTTCTTATTCATGGTGGGTATTGGCGAAGCCAGCACGACCGGGAACATATGCGTCGCACCGCCGAAGAGCTCTCGAACTTGGGTTGGTCCGTGGTTCTGGCTGAATATCGCCGCTCCCCTCATTTACCCGCGGAAACACTGCAGGATATTGACTCACTTCTTGCAACTTTGGCGCCTGAACACTTAGTTCTCACTGGTTTCTCTGTAGGTGGACAGCTTGCGCTGCTGTGCGCCAGTAAACATCTCCATATCCGCCAGGTCATCACCCTCGCACCTGTAACAGATTTAGTAGCAACTGAACACGAAAGGCTTGGTGAAGATGCCGTCCGCGACTGGTTACACGAACCAGCGTCCAATCACCCTGAACTCAACCCCACGTTTTCACGACCCATCAGTATTCCCATCATCGTTTTCCACGGTACTGATGACGCCAGAGTCCCCATTTCTCACTCCCGCAAATATGTTCATGGCCGACTTGATTTAGGTGAAGATATTCGCCTTTTCGAAATTGCAGGGGCCGGCCATTTCGAACTTGTCGACCCCCATCACCCATTTTTCCTAGAGTTTGTGCGAGAGCTGGAAAAAATAGAACCCCTCCCCTAGCCAACTGATTCCTTCTGATATCCCATTAAACTTTGGAAATGCTGGCCAACTGGACTCGAATGGTCATCCGGTTTCGAGCAATTGTTCTGATCACCTGGCTGGCAGTTCTCGGCCTTGGGATCTTGGCAGGAGCGCACCTCAATTCCCACCTCACCACATCGCTGAGCGTTCCTGGCAGTCAGTCGGCGAAGGCCGATCAGATTCTTGAATCGGCATTTCACGAGAATGTCGAAGGCTCCTTCACCATCCTTTACAAATTCAAGAACGCAACCCCGACCCAAATCGAGAAGTACAAAACTGAGATCACCCGAGCGGTAGCCGAAATTCCAACAGCACGAGTCGCACAAGTGAAGGCGTTAGGCGGAGTGCTTTTTGCCAGCATCAGCACGAGCTTTGATCTCAGCACAGCCGCCAACTTCACTGGCAAACTTCGCGCGGCACTTCACAAATATGGATTAAGAGAAGCGCTGGTCAGTGGTCCTCCGGCCATCAAGAGCGATGTGACTCCAATCCTCGGCAGCGACCTCCACCGCGGGGAAATAGTCGCCTTAGGGCTGGCGCTGATTTTGCTCATACTCTTTCTAGGTTTTAGTTGGGCCATTTTCATTCCATTCCTCTTCGGAGCCGCCGCTATCTCATTGGCCATTGGTCTGGTGTACGTAATAGCTCAACGAGTTTTGATGGTTATTTACGTGCCTAATATTGTGGAATTGATTGGCTTGGGTTTAGCCATCGATTATTCGCTTCTCATGTTGCATCGACTTCGCCACGAATCGCGTTTGGATGATGGGGACTTTAATCAAGTAATTGTCCAGACAATGGAGACCGCCGGTCGTACAGTGGCGATCTCTGGCGCCAGCGTTGCCATCGGTTTAGCGACCCTGCTTCTCATTCCGATTCCTTTTGTCCGATCCCTAGGACTTGCTGGAATTTTGATCCCGCTAGTGTCGATGGCTGCTGCTTTCACTCTCCAACCAGCGCTTTTTTCCCTGTTAGGTCGGTCAAGAATTTCCTCCCACCTCTTCAACGGACTGATAACAGAACACGACAGTTCAGAAGGTTTCTTCCGCCGCTTGGCTCGTTGGGTCATCAAACGACCCAAATCAATCTTTGTGGCAACAGTCTTGGTTCTACTCCTCGGTGCTTCGGGTTTACTTTCTCTGCAGGTAACGCCAAGCTCGCTCACTGCGATACCTGCTTCGCTTGAGTCTTCGAAAGCTTTATCAATTATCACTGGAAAAGCAGGTGTTGGCAGCATCACTCCTAGCCAACTGATTATCGATTTAGGTTCGAAAGGATCCGCACAATCAGTCACGATTCAGAGTCAGGTAATGGGGCTTTCCAAACAAATTCTGAAAAATCCCGAAGTCTTTGTAGTTGCCACCGATAAGAGTCCACCCTTTGTCGATTCCACTGGACGTTATGTTCGCCTCTATATCTTTGGTCGTCATGCTTTGGGAACTTCGGAAACTAACCGACTTGTCACAATCTTGAGAACTCAATTCTTAAGTCCTGCGAATTTTCCAAAGGGAACAAAGATTTATTTGGCGGGAGCACCAGCCCAAGGCAGCGATTTAGTGTCTCGGATTCTGCACTCCGCCCCTTGGGTAGCGCTTCTTATCTTGTTACTTACTTACATAATTTTGCTTCGCGGATTTCGATCCATCATCTTGCCCGTGAAGGCGATTTTGCTCGATCTCTTCTCGATTGCATTCGCCTTTGGTTCCACTGCACTGGTATTTCGCCTGGGATGGGGAAAATCTCTGTTGGGACTCTACCGATTGGACCAAATCGAAATTTGGGTGCTGATCTTTCTCTTTGCTGTGCTTTTCGGTCTCTCTATGGACTACGAAGTCTTCATCGTTTCGCGGATGCGCGAAGCGAAAGATGCGGGTAATTCCAATGAGGATGCCATCACAGCGGGGCTATCGCAGACCGGTGGAGTTGTATCGGCGGCCGCAATCATCCTCGTAGGTGCCTTGAGCGGCTTCATCTGGGGTCATTTTGCTGGTTTGCAAGAACTTGGTGTGGGCTTGGCTATTGGCATCCTGATCGACGCCACAATCATTCGAGCTCTGTTACTTCCTAGTGCGATGGTTCTGTTGGGCCGTTGGAATTGGTGGCTGCCAGAATCCATCGCCAGGCTGGCAAAGGTAAAGGCCTCGCCTCTCGAGGAAAGAGAGACAAGGCCTTAACTCCTTGCGATCTTGCTAGTCAGCTAGCAAACACTTTTCTAATTATCCGTACTACCTACTTAACGATTGTGACTGCAAAGCGGATGGTAGGGATCTGATATCCCAACGCCAAACCTGGGGAGTCACGGTCTGCTGAAAGAACCGGAACCATTCCGTAAGGAGTATTAGCGAAGGATGGTTGTTGTGTGTACAACAATGGATGCAAGTCGATGATGTGAGTTCCTGGAGCACCAGTTGCTCTGATATGAACCACCATGTAGCCGTTGGAGTTGAATCCACAGCCATAACCTACGTAGCCGTTGTCATATGTAACCGCCAAGGTGTTATCAAGTTGAGTCCAACCTACGCCTTTGATACTGATGGTGATTTCTTCACCAGCTTTGAACTTGTTGGTTGGAGTTCCGGCGCCACCTGTTGCGATTGCTTGAGCGGAACCTGAATTATCTGCCTTAGCCAGACCCATGCTAACTACTTTTCCATTCTTGTCGTAGAAAGGCATGATGCTTTCTTTAACGTAGAACGGGGCTTGGGCTTCAATAACATCGCCTTGCTTGATTTGAATAACGTGCCATCCACCTAGATTGTCAGGGATGGTGACTTCCTTGTTGATCGTGCCATTGCTGACATCGACCGTACCTAGAGGAATTGCGCTGTATGCCCAGCAGGTGCCGGTGCAGTTAACACGGTTCCCGACGACAGTTGCCCACACCAATTGGTGAGGTCCGCTAGTGGTCAAGCCCGAAACATTAACTGTGGTCTTGGTCAGGATTGGACCGCTAGTGGTAGAGAGACTGGCAACTGCCTTGGTGTTTGGATCAAGTCCGGCCGTAGCAATAGTCGTGTGTTGCGTAATGGTTGGCTGTACAACTGGAGGGTAAATCACTGATGGTGCCTGTGGGCCAGGATCCTTAGTGACTTTGAAAGGCACGATTCCGCCATTGGCGAAAGGAATTGGCGATTGCAGGATATTCAAATAGGCGAAAGTCAAAGCGTCCTTGACCTCCACATAGTGAGTTCCTACAGGACCAGCTGCGCGAATAACTACCTGGGCAGTGCCGCGAGTCCAGAGTGCGTGCATCTCACCGGCATAATTGCTATCCCAGTGAACTGCTCCGCCGCCGGAGTACAAAGTGGCGCCGAGTCCAGTGTAGGTAATAGTAATTGGCGTTCCGATTGGACCGCTCTTTGGTGAAACGGTCAGTGTGCGCACGATTTGGTACCCAGCGTGACCTAAAGCAACTCCATTGGAAACTGCGTAAATGTCGTGAACGCCACCGAAATCATGAGGAACTTTACCTTTGTAGGAAAAAGCGCCAGATGCATCTGTACTCACAGTTGCGATATCCACGTTGTACTTGGTGTATTTGATTCCAAGATAATTAACGCTGTTAGGTTGAATATCAGTAACCCACGTGCCATCTGAAGTTGACCACGTTAAAGTCAAAGGAGTGCTTGCTGGTAAAGCTTTCCCGCTGATGGTGAAGGAATCGTCATAGACGCCTTGTTGCGATGACATATCCAAATTAACCATTGTTGATGGAGTGGTGAAGTCCGCGGACTTAACTCCAGTAAAAGGAAGGGCTGGTACTCCAGGAATACCTGCTGGTTGAACTAAGTTGATGGGCACAACAGGGTTGGTATCTGCGGCCCGCACTGGGGCAAGAATCGCTACTGGCAAGATCGCAACGACTGCGATGCCGAGAAGCCTTCCTGCACTATTTTTAATCTTCATTTTCAAGCCTCTTCTCTCCGATTATCTCTCTGAAAAATTATTTGTTGTTATCCCCCAAGTTAAGGTCGCCGTTTGGCGACCTTAACTCTGAGAGAGATGGAACTGGTATTACTTTGCTACTGGGACTGCGTATAGGGACAGTTGTGAAGAAGGAGTCCAGTTGGACTGCCATGTTCCGACAGCACCTTTGAGTGCAGGGTTCAGTGAAACACTCTTGAAGTAAGCAACACGGTCGTAGATTTGTTGACCACTGGCGTCGCGTACGCGAGCACCTGAAGCATCACGTTGAGCTACAAGTTTGGTTGCAGGTACCTTCATTGAGGTGACATCTTTTGCAACCATAGTGATTTTGAAGCTGATGACTCCCAAGGTGTTGTAAAGAGGTGCGGCACCGGTCTTAAGGACTGCGGTCCAGAAGGCTACGCCACTGTGGTTTCCGTAAGCCAAAGGAATTGGATCCTTGACGCCGGCAACCTCGATGTAGGCCTTAGCGGTGTTGGAGGAATCCATTGGAACTCCACCAAGTTGCTCATTGTTGGCATAGACACGCCAGACGATGGTCTGCCCGACAATGTATTCGCTGGTTTGAGCACAGCTAACACCGAAACGTGGTGCAAGTGCGCCAGTTGATCCGCTGGCCAAAACTTCATCTACAGAGATGTGAATTGGTGAGACCGTACCTTGTACCGGTACGCCAACTTTGACCGTAAATGGTGTGGAATCAATTGGAGTGAAGTTCGCGGCATCTGTTGGAGTGAATGATCCAGTCAGAACAGTTGCACCAGAAGCTGCTGGCAACCATGTGCACTTGGCAACGAATGGTGTCACTGTCGTGGTGGCAACTGCTTCGCAACCAACGATTACTTTGCCGGCTGCAGAAAAAGCGACCTTACCTGCATTGTTAGCGGTACCGACGATTACGGCTGGATCTAGGCCGAAGACTGCGCTTCCGCCGGAAAGTACCAATGTGGATGGGGTGGCTGCATGTGCTGCAGTTCCGCCTACCACCGAGATACCAACCAGTGCCATGGCACCGATTGCTATTCCCGAGATAATTCTTTTCATATTCCGATCTCCCTTGGTTGTATTCATTGTGTTAGCTGACTTATTACTTAGTGCTGATGTTTCCGACGAGAGTCAAAGTAAGAGCTGTGCTCTCCTTTGTACCTGCCTCTGTGGAGTTGACTGCAAAACTTCCAGTTACCTTCAAGGTGCCCGTGGCACCTGCATACTTGCCCGTTCCGCCATTGATGACTGCGGTGCCGGTGATACTTACGACTGTTGGTGCGGCACCTTCAGCGCCACAAGCTTTCGATGAAGTATCAAAAGTGACTTTCAAAGTGTTTCCGCCGCCACTAAGCGTTCCGGAACCATTAATAGAATCGCATTGACTTGAGGGAGCTGACGATCCCGAACCGCTTAAGGTATCCAGGCCCAAGATGGTTCCCGTGCCTGCACCGGTTACTGATGTTGCTTGAACATCACTTGCGCTCCAGAGCATTGAAATCTTGCCCTTGTAAGTACCGTTGAAGGCGGTGGCGCCTGCTGCGGCTGGCTTGGTGGCCGTGGTTGCTGCTGGCTTTGGCGTTACTTTTACGACTGGCTTCTTAGTGGAATAGCCTGTTGGGCATTTTGGTGAAGCAGCGGTTACTTTCTTTGCAACGGTGCCTTTGTAGCAAACAATGGTTTTAGTTGCTGCGTTAACTATCGAGGTATTTGCAGTCAGTACCGTGAGCGCTGTAAAGGCAATAAAAATCTTTACTGCGGTGGCCTTGAAATTCTTGTTCATTGTCATTCCCCATCTCTCCATGAGTTGTTTCTTTTACTTATGGGGAAATCTTGGCACCGAGGGTTTTCCAAATGTTCTTTTCAGTGGGGACTAGCACTCGTGAGGTTATTCCCTGTGTCACATGCGATTTTGTGACGAAAACTAAAAATGTATCTCGTAGGTCACATTGAAATTGTCATTGTCTGATAAGGGTTTCAGTGCATTCGTTGGGCTGGCTCAAATATCAGAGATGTCTCTCAGTGTTAGGTGGTTTTCATCACAAGATTGGCGAAATTTATGATTCGTGGATCACATTTTCAACAAAAATGAGCGGATAAGCGTGTCTTGTCAAGGAAGGCATGCGGGGGGTAACACTTATAAAGAAAGGGCTGGCCGCATTAAGCAACCAGCCCTTTCCCTTGAATTCAATTTATGGCAGCCAACCAGAAAGATCGGCATCACATTTACAAAGTTTGTCGTCTGGCACTCCAGCTAAGGCAGATTCAATGTGCTGGCCACATCCCGACCAGGTAATTTTGCCGCACTTGTTACATAGGGCTTGGCTGCACATCGCTTATTTCTTTCCGAAAAGGCGCGAGAAAATTCCTGGCTCTTTTGGATCGTTGGCGTGACCCTGACAGCGCTGAGATTTAGGAACGCCTTTCAGCGCGATCTCAATGTGATTGCCGCAACCACTCCACGAGGGTTTGCCGCACTTTCTGCAGGTTGTTCTACTACACATGTATTTTCTCCATTTTCCTTATCGAACTTGTAACTGAGATTGCCCAGCTGGAGAGTTTCTCCAGGTGCGGTACCCGCCGTCGAGATTTCTAGCTTTAAAACCCATTTCATTTAATAGCAACGTTGCTGAATGCCCACGCTGACCAACTTGGCATAGGACTATCAGGTCTCCTCGAGGAACTTCTGCCGTGCGTTCCCGAAGTTCGTCAATATTGATATTGATTGCACCAAGGATCGAACCACCAGCGAATTCGGCAGAGCTGCGAACATCTAGTAGTACCGTTCCAGAAGCTACGGCTTGCTCGACATCGCTCCACTGCACACTCTTGACGAGTCCTGAGAGCAAATTTTCGGAAATGTAACCCAACATGTTCACCGGGTCTTTTGCTGAGCCAAATGGTGGCGCGTAAGCCAATTCAATGTCAGCAAGTTCAGGGGCAGTTAATCCACCGCGCATAGCAGTGGCAATAACATCAATGCGCTTGTCGACCCCATCGGTGCCCACGGCTTGAGCGCCCAGGATTTCCTGGGTCATTGGATCAACCAGAAGTTTGATACTCATTTGCTTTGCGCCTGGGTAGTACCCCGCGTGCGAATTTGGATGGCTATGGATGGCAAGAAACTTACGCCCTGTCGCGGCAAGCCGCTTCTCATTCCAGCCAGTTGTTGCAATGGTCAATCCGAATACTTTCACAATGGCTGTTCCGAAGGTTGATACATCTCTGGTGTGAACTCCAGCGATGTGGTCAGCTACGACTCGTCCATGGCGATTGGCTAGGTTTGCAAGAGGGACCAACATCGCCAATCCATCTAATGCATCGGTCTTTTCGGCGGCATCGCCTATCGCATATATATCTAGGTTGCTGGTTTGATGGAAATTGTTTACTTGGATTCCGCCACGGACTCCAATTTCAAGTCCGGCTGCTTTCGCCAATTTTGTATCCGGCCGAACTCCAATGGCCATAACGACTAATTGCGCTGGAATCGAAGTACCATCGGAGAGAATCACATCAGATTCAGTGACCGAAGTGACTTCGCTTCCTAAAAATAAGTTGACTTTATTTTCGATCATTTCTGCGTGGACGAAACTGGCCATTTCAGGATCCAGAGGAGCCAAAACCTGGTGCGTTGCTTCGATCAGTGAGGTGCTGATTCCTCTGTGGATCAGATTTTCCGCGATCTCTACGCCAATGAAACCACCACCAATGACAACTGCGCTCTTTGGTTGAGCATCCACAGCTCCTACGATGAGTTCAACATCTTCGACAGTTCGCAATGTAAAAGCGCGATCAATCCCAGGGATCGGGGGGACGATGGGACTTGCACCTGGGCTGAGCACCAACTTGTCGTAGTTAAGTTCGTATTCGACCGAAGAGTTCAGATCCTTCACGAGAACAATTTTGCGTGCGGAGTCAATTGTGAGCGCTTCACTTCGTACTCGTACATCGAGACGAAAACGAGCGTGAAGGCTCTCAGGAGTCTGTAGCAAAAGGTCATTCTCGTTTTCGATGACTCCACCTACAAAGTACGGAAGTCCACAATTCGCATAAGAAACGTGACCACTTTTCTCCAGCACAATTATTTCTGCAGAAGCGTCCAAGCGACGCATACGAGTGGCAGCTGACATCCCTCCGGCTACACCACCGATAATCACGATCCGTTTCATTAATTCATGCCAATCTGGTGTGCGGTAGCTAACCAATCGGACATTCCGTTGGTGAGGTTGAAGATGTGGGTAAAGCCTGATTTAGCCATCTGCGAAGTCGCAATTCCAGAGCGACGACCACTGTGGCAATAGACGGCGTAAGTCTTAGTTTTATCCAACTTTGCAATTTCACCAGTAAATGTGCTGGCATCTACATCGATATTGATTGCGCGATCGATGTGGCCGGCAGAAAACTCAGCAGGAGTTCGCACATCTAGAACGACCACGCTTTGATCGGCAATTTTGGAAGCAAAATCATTGGAGTTTAGGTTTGTAACCGTGCTCGAAGATCCACAGGCTGAAAGTCCAAACACGGCGATAGCAGCGATGGCAAGGGCTGAGATGACTCTTTTTGTTCTCATGATTACGCCAAACTCAAGAATAGTTTTTGGAGCTGAGCGGTGACCGCATCAGCGTCGGACTTATCTGCAACGAGACACTCTTTGAGACTCGAAGAAATCAAAGTGAATGCCGCCGTATTGACGGCCTTGCTGACTGCCGACATCTGGGTGACGATTTCTTCGCAATTGCGGCCTTCTTCTAGCATCCGAGCGACGGCTCCGAGTTGCCCTTGAGCGCGCTTAATACGCTTGGAAATAGCGATTATCTGCTCTTCGTCAGTAAGCACGTGAGCGACTTTTTTCGTAGCCATCGACCCCTCCTCCATTAGTAATCCTTGCCAATGGAGTAAAGGTACCTATACCCCTAGGGGTATGTCAAATACCGCCATCAACCTTTTTTGAAGAAGCTAAAACCCTTCTTTTTGGGCAAGAATTTCGCCGGATCTGCCGCAAATGCATTCTTGCAGCCGGTCATGCAGAAGTAATACGTCTCCCCTTGGTGCACAAAGGTGTCCGAAGCTGTAGTGCTTTCAATCTCCATTTTGCAGACCAGATCAATAACTTTCATTTTTATCTCCATCTGTTCGAATCAGCGATTCGCATCAACTCAATGGTAACTGTGGGATGCTTTTGGTGTGAAACTCAATAGTGATGTCACCACTCTTGTCGCGCTCTTTGCAGTTGTCAGTCCGATCACATCCATTCCAGTCTTTCTTAGCTTGACCACGGGATCTTCTAAGGAACAAAGGAGAGTAATTGCTCTTAAGACTGCGCTTGTTTCGGGCTTAACGCTTTTTATAGCCTATTTTGTCGGCGACATTATCCTTAGACTCATGAGCATTCGCATGGATGCATTTCGCATTGCTGGTGCCTTGATCATCGGTGCCATCGCCTGGAGCATGGTGATGGGACGCAAAGGTCTCTCGGTTGAACCCTCTGCATCTGGCGCTGCCGTGGTTCCCTTGGCCATCCCGATGATGGCCGGACCCGGTGCCATTGCGACCGTAATCGCCATCGGAAATACAGATATCGGGGTAGTACGCATCGCCGATGTAGTCATCATTCTCGTTCTGGCTATGCTTACAGGACTCATTCTGCTCTTGGCTGAACCGATTGAGCGGATGTTAGGAGAACAAGGGTTGATGGTGGTGACCCGAATATTCGGATTACTGTTATTGGCTATCGCTGTCTCGACAATAATCTCCGGACTGCATTCGGCATTTCCTCATTTATAGGTTTATTTGAAAGCCAATCGGGCTTTTATCAATTGCTTAACTTCGCTTTTCAAGAGTGGCTTGTCGAGCGGAATATGAAGTGCCCCTTTGGTGGTTTTGTACTTTGCCGTCAGGTTGGGCAAACCGACGAGAATCGATCCGCTGTAGGGGTAAAAGCCCACGTGATTGGTATGCACCATTAACCCGGCGATGGGCTGGCCATTCACTATAAACGTGGGCATTCCGTATTTAATGATTTCATCAGCTTGGGGTATTACTTCCAGTACACGTTCACGCATTTCGATCAAAATCGACTTATGGGGTTCTTTGGCAGTTTGGTAGTACTGGGCAACCGCCACCGGGTATTTCGTCATTTCCAAAGCATAAAACCTAGCTATTTGGATATGCATTGTTTGCCTGATGTTTTATCGTTACGCCATGTCAACGACTACTCACCGGCTTTTTAGGCATATGTCTTGGGCCAACCAAATGGTCTACCAGGCGGTTCAAAAGCTCCCGGATGAAGCGCTAGGGGCTTTCATCATCAATCCCGAATGGACGGCCGGAAGGATTCTCCAACATATTGTTGACGGGGCCGAGTGGTACCGATACTGCCTAACTGGTGAACGATGGAGCAAAGTTGATCTTCCGAAATCCATATCGGACATCCCAGAAATTGCAACAACCTTGGCCAAATTGGATGCCGAAGTCGCTTCCCAGGTTGATCTCCCGGACGTTCCTCTGACCATTACTGAAGGAAGCGATTCTTGGCAGAATTTGAGATCGACAATTCTCGCGGAAGCGATTCACCACGCCACCGAACATCGCGCCCAATTACTTGATGCCCTGGAATCGAAGGGGTTCATTCCGATCACGTTGGATGAGATCGATCTCTGGTGCTTTGAAAAACATGAAAGATTTGAACGAGGACAGAAAAACTAAATGATCTCCCAAAGCGCTCTCCCGTGAAAGCACGCAGAATTATTAACATGCCTGGGAGTCTGCTGCTTTTGACTGCCTCGCTCATTCTTTCTGGCTGGATTCTTTACCTAGTCATCGCTCTACCAACTTCTTATCGGGCATCGCACTGGGACCTAGCTTGGGTGGGCTTCGACATCGGCATGCTGGCGACGTTATTGACCACCAGCTGGGCGCTCTGGAAGAAACGACAAGTGGCTATTCCCGGCGCAATGGTTTCGGCGACGTTACTTATTGTTGACTCCTGGTTTGACGTTGTTACTTCAAATGTCGGAAACGATTTCAAAATTGCCTTGGCGACTGCTGTTCTTGTGGAACTCCCAGCTGCAGTTTTGTTATTTAGGTTTAGTCGCCGGGCTGTGCGGAGATCGATCCAAAATGCTCATGATCGAGCTGGAAAGACCATGATTACAGCCTCGCTTTGGAAAACTCCCCTGACGATTTTTGAAATGGAAGATGAATAGTTCCGGTTTTTATTCGTTAAAACCTTTGCCCGCCAGAATGCTTGAAGTTGCTTTTTCAATTCGAGAATCTAGCGTTTTCTCTTGTTTGGCCGAGGAAAAGTGGAGAACCCATGCTCGTTGACGGCCCGGTGTTAACTTCTTGAAAGCGGGAAGTAACCCAGGAACCTTTTTCAGTTTTGCCAAAATCTCTTTAGGGACCTCAAACTCAGCGGATTTCTTTATCGGAACTTCCAGACCAAGTTCCTCGATGGTGACCGCCTCTTTCATATAGGCCTTTATTGTCGCTTTCATTTTGGTGAGCTCTTGCAGATTCGACAATCGGATCTGACGCCCGGCCTGAACATTTGCAGTTTGTTGAATGAGAATGCCTTTTGGATCTTTAAGAAGTGCGCCTTTCATGAATAGAACGGCACAATATTCCTTAAAGCCATGGATTAAGAAGACGTTTTTATTGTCGAGGGTGTAGCAAGGCTGACCCCACTTTAAATCTTCGTTGAGACCAGTGGCCAAAGCCAGTTCGCGCAAAACCTTGAACTCGGCTTGCCACTTTGTCTCATTCTTGATGTAAACGTCGACTCGCTTATTCATACCGAAAATCTTACCTACTAGAGGTCAAATCGATCGGCGTTCATGACCTTCGTCCAAGCGGCAACAAAGTCCTTCACAAACTTCTCTTTGTTGTCATCTTGAGCATAAACCTCGGCATAGGCTCGCAAAATTGAGTTGGATCCAAAAACCAGATCAACTCGGGTGGCCGTGTAGGCCACGATCCCAGAATTTCGATTGCGGATGTTATAGAGATTTTCACCGGCTGGCTCCCACACGTAATCCATATCCGTCAACGTCGTAAAGAAGTCGGTCGAAAGAACGCCCACTTTTTGGGTGAAAACACCGGTCTTGGAACCGGCGTAGTTAGTGCCTAGTACTTTCATGCCGCCCATCAGAACTGTCATTTCAGGCGCTGTGAGGCCCATCAATTGAGCACGATCCAGCATCAACTCTTCTGTAGAAACGGCGTAATCCTCTTTGAGCCAGTTGCGAAACGCATCATGAACTGGCTCGAGCGGAGCGAAGGAAATTCCATCTGTGCTTTCGGCTGTGGCATCTCCTCGGCCGGCCGTAAAAGGAACTTTTACTTCAAAGCCAGCAGCTTTGGCTGCTCGTTCAATTCCAATATTTCCAGCCAGAACAATGAGGTCGGCAACGCTGGCCCCAGTTTCCGTAGCGATTGGTTCAAGAACAGCCAAGACCCGATTGAGGCGCTCTGGCTCATTGCCAACCCAACTGCGCTGTGGCTCTAGGCGAATGCGAGCGCCATTTGCTCCACCACGTTTGTCTGAGGCTCGGAATGTGCGCGCACTATCCCAAGCGGTGGAGACCATGTCGGAAAGTGAAAGCCCAGCGTTAATTAGTTTCGTTTTGACATCTTCGATGTTGTAATCGGTTCGACCAGCAGGAATTGGATCTTGCCAAATTAGATCTTCGGATGGGACTTCAGGTCCGACATATCGAACTTTTGGACCAAGGTCGCGGTGAGTTAATTTAAACCAAGCGCGAGCGAAAACTTCACTGAAATATTCGGGATCTTTGCGGAAGCGCTCTGAAATTTCGCGATAGATCGGATCCTTGATCATGGCCATATCGGCGTCAGTCATGATGGGCATCTGGCGAATTGAAGCATCTTCCACGTCAACTGGCTTATCTTCTTCTTTAATATTGATTGGTTGCCACTGCGATGCACCGGCTGGAGATTTCGTTAATTCCCACTCGTGACCCAAAAGCATTTCAAAATATCCGTTGTCCCATTTGGTGGGGTGTGTTGTCCAAGCACCTTCCAGGCCACTCGAAACTGTGTCTTGACCGATTCCACGCGTCGCGTGGTTGACCCAGCCAAGTCCTTGCTCGGCAATATCGGCGCCTTCTGGCGCGTGTCCAAGAAGTTTGGCATCGCCATTGCCGTGAGTCTTTCCAACGGTGTGACCGCCAGCAGTTAACGCAACCGTCTCTTCATCATTCATCGCCATACGCGCGAAAGTTTCACGGACTTGTAGCGCTGTCTTCAATGGATCAGATACGCCATTGACGCCTTCTGGGTTTACATAAATGAGGCCCATTTGAACGGCGGCTAGTGGATTTTCCATCGTGGTTGGATCGGAAACATCGTCATAGCGGGAATCGCTGGGTGCGAGCCATTCTTTCTCGGAGCCCCAATAAGTATCGATCTCCGGCGCCCAAATATCTGCACGCCCAAATCCAAAACCAAAAGTTTTCAATCCCATAGATTCGTACGCAATGGTGCCTGCATAAACAATGAGGTCAGCCCAACTAATTTTGTTGCCGTACTTCTTCTTGATTGGCCACAGCAACCGACGGGCTTTATCGAGGTTGACGTTATCTGGCCAAGAGTTCAATGGTGCAAAACGCTGGTTTCCGGTCCCGCCGCCGCCACGACCATCTGCAGTGCGATACGAACCCGCGGAGTGCCAGGACATACGGATCATCAATCCCCCGTAGTGGCCCCAATCGGCAGGCCACCAAGATTGGCTATCAGTCATCAAAGAAATGAGATCTTTTTTGAGTCCGACGAAATCCAACTTCTTTAACTCTTCGTTGTAATCAAAATCTGGTCCAAGTGGATTGGTCTTGGTGTCGTGTTGATGCAAAATGTCGAGGTTGAGTGCGTTGGGCCACCAGTCCATATTTGACGTGGCGACTGTGGTCATTGATCCGTGTACAACCGGACACTTTGCAGAATCTTGCATGAGTCAGAACCTTCCAAAAGTAAATGCCGTCATTTATCTGACAATTCTAATGGGCTAAATAAACCCTTGCTTGCCCAGTTCAGACGCTAACCCCTTAGGCAATTACTTTTGGTGGATCCAATAACGACGTTTTAGCGTCCCTTCAAATTCCACACGATTTTCAAGTATTCCGCCTTGAGATTCAATGACCGTTGCCGATCCGATGTTGTCATCATCACAAGTAACAAGTACTTCTGTTACCCCAATTTTGTATATGAACTCCAAAGATTGACGGAGGATCTCAGTCGCATAACCCTTGCGCCGAAATTCGGGACGCACTCCATATCCGATATGCCCGCCGACATTGAAGAGAAAATCATTGAGTTCGTGCCGAATCGAAGCTCGGCCGATGAGATGTCCTTCTGCCTCCGCAATCAAAAACGTAGCCGGAACCCGACCTTCGGGAAGATCGCGGCCAAGGTGTTCTTTTTCAAGTATTTCTAGATAAGAACTCCAAGACATATCTGGTTCGTAACTAAGTAAATAGCCCCAATCTTCCATTGCAAGTTCGCGATCGCCAGCTAGTGCTTCTGCCTCATCTCGCATCTCAAGCGGTCGCAAAATCATGCCTGCATTCAATCAGGTTTCCCCTAGTCGCTGCCCACAATTAGTGAAATGTGCTTAAATTTCCGCCATGACACAGGCTTTCCTCTACTCGGTCGAACGCGAATATCCCCATGATGTAGCCACTCTGTGGAGTGCCTGGACTGATGCGGCAAAACTTGAATCTTGGTACCACCCCACGGATCTTTCGTCGCTTCCTGGTGCCACAACGTCCGAACTTCAGATCGGCGGACTCTGGACTTGCTCAGTCGACGTTCCCGCTTTCAATATGGTGGCTTACTTTTTCGGCAAGTACACAAACATTTCAGAGCACACTCTTCTTGAGCACACGATGCACTACACACAATCTGCTGAAGAGTTTGCCACCAAGGATTTCACTACTCCTTCGCATTTAGTAACGGTTGATTTCGAACCACGCGGAACTTCGACTTGGGTGAAATACAGTCAATTTGGTGAAATGCCTGAGGGCATGGTGGAGCGAACCCAGGCTGGAATGGAGAGTTATTTTGATTCGCTTGGCAATTTCCTTTCGGCTTAAGCCGAATTCCTAATAGTATGGAAATGAAGTTCACAGCCGAACTCATCGAATGGCGCGGACCGGCTCCATTTTATTATCTGCCAATTCCCCCAAAGTTAAGTGCAGAAATCAAGGAACTCTCGCCTCGCCTTACTTACGGGTGGGGTGTTATTCCAGTCTCGGTAAATATTGGCGAATTCGAATTCAGCACCTCGCTCTTCCCGAAAAACGGTATCTATCTAGTCCCCGTAAAGAAAGCGGTTCGGTCCCACATTGGGCTGGAACTTGGGGATAAAGCGAAATGCGCTCTGCGCTTTGAAATGAAGTAAAAAGAGCCATTTGTCTGATTCTTGCTGGTGAAATATCGCTCCAAATCCTTTCATTGCGAAAAGAGCCTGTGTACCCTTTCGAAATGACATTTTCAGGATTGAACTTTGTGGGCATCCTTGTTGCCTTTGCGGTCTCTTTTATCAGCGGCGCCATCTGGTTTGGCCCTAAGACTTTCTACCCAGTCTGGATGAAGGCCAAAGGAATTGCTTCCGGTCAATTGAACTCAAATCAAAATAAACCGGCCATTCTTTTTGGTGGCACCATTGTTGCCCTTCTCATCCAAACACTCACTTTGGGGCTCATCGTCAATTCTCTCCAAATAAATCATCCCAATTTTGGAATCGTTGATGGGGCTGGCGTCGGCTTCGCTGTGGGCGTTGGCTTCGCCGCCTTTGCTTCTCTATCGCACCGACTCTTCGGGGGCGAGAACTTCAAAGTGTGGATTATTGAGACAGCCAACGATGCCATCAATCTAACGATCGCCGGCGCAATCATCGCCTTCTTTAATTGATTATTCGAAACTCGCCTGAGTTTTGTAAAAATCATCTTTGGCTTCTTTGGTTGCAACCGCGAGATTAGGTAGTTGCATTTCGTCGTCCAGATCGCCGCACTTGATGCACCGAACCTGACCAAGCACTTTGTCTAATTCAAACTCGTGATCGCATTGCGTGATTTCAGCTCGCTTCAATCGCTGAGCCAACTTCTCTCGCGAAAGTAATGAGAGATGCAGCAGTTCTCGCATCGGTACTTCGTACGCTTCACTAAAAGTTGGAAATCCGTGAACAACATCGCAGAGGGTGGCAAGGGGGACTTCTGCCCTTATGGCCAAGGTGGCTTCAACCAGCCATTCATCTGCATGCGGACCGATTGCCGTCGCGCCGGTTAGTACACCTCGAGACGGGTCAGCGCTAAGGATGAGCAAACCGCCTGCCTCTCCATCCGTCTTATTTCTTGATACTTCTGAAAGTTCAATCTGTGCGTGAATGAAATCGTCTGCGCTTCGCGCCGCTTTCATTTCGCCGACACTGGCAACAGGTGGGTCCGTATAAATGGCTCTTGGGACAGCCGAATAATTGGCGACTTCGTCTCCCCCAAGCACGTTGGCCGAAACAATGCGCCCTTGATAATTTGCCGTGTGGGTGAAAGGTGCAATCCCTGTGACATCTCCGGCCGCCCAGATATGTTCATATCCGAGCACTCGGCAGTGTCCGTCCACTTGAATTGCACCCTTGTCGTTCACCTCTATCCCGAGGAGATTTAAGTTGAGCTCTGAAATGTTTGGGTGACGTCCTGACGCAATGATTAATCGCTCGACCGTGATCACCGAACCATTGGAAAGATGGGCAATCACTGTCTTATTTACTGACATCTCGACTTTAGTGACACTGGTATCGAATGAGATTTTGACGCCATCGGCCACCAAATTTTGAGCCAATCGCTTTGCAATTTCAGGATGCTCATGTTCAACTAACTGTTCAGTGAATTGGACAATGGTGGTCTCGGCGCCGAAGCGGGCGAAAATTTGCGCCAATTCGCAACCTACGGGACCACCGCCCACAATCAGAACTGACTTGGGACGCGTATTTGCAGAGAGCGCTTGATCACTTGTCCAGAAATCGATTTCGTCCAAGCCTTCGATTTTTGGAATTGTAGAAGTTGACCCTGTAGCCAGAATTAAGTCAGTCCAACTTAGATTCTCTTCATTGACCCTAAGTTGATCCGGACCTTCAAACCGACCAGTTCCACGGATCAGTTCGACACCTGCCTTAATTGCAGAGGCGGTCGCCGAAGCATCATCACGGTTTTCTACGATTTGATCTCGGCGAGATGCTGCCCAAGCGAACGCTCCTTCCTCATCACTTAAAAGAATCGGATTCTTTGATCCCCCGAGTTCCACTATCTTCTTTGTGAGGTTTCGGACTTGGGTACTTCGAAGCATAGATTTGCTAGGCATACAAGAGACATAAGCGCATTCGCCACCTACGCGCAGCTTTTCGATCATCGCGACCGACCTACCAGCCTTGGCCAGATTTGAAGCAATCAATTCGCCTGCAGAACCAGCCCCAAGAACGATGGCATCAAAATGTCTCATTTTTTGACGCTATGACCTCAGCGCCTTCTTGGCAAGGTCGCTGCCCCCTGCGCACTCTTCTCTATGACTGATTTAGATATTTGATTGCAGCCAGCACTCTGCGGTGACTGGTTTCCTCATTCACAAGTCCCAATTTGCTCATAATGCTGGAAATATGCTTTTCCACCGAGCCTTCGGTAATAAATATTGTAGAAGCGATTCCAAAATTGGATTTTCCCTGGGCCATCAAAGCCAGAATCTCTCGCTCGCGCGCAGTCAGAGATTGCAGTGATACGTCTTTCGAATCATGAAGTAGGGATTGAACAACTTCAGCATCTAGAACTGTTCCCCCTCGTGCAACCTCATCGAGTGATGCCATGAACCCTTTGATATCGGTAACTCGATCCTTGAGAAGATAACCAACACCCGCTTCATCATCATCCAGCAAAAGAGATGCATAGAAGGTCTCGATATATTGTGACAAAATGAGGACCGGAATTTTCGGAGTGACTTTGTTTCGAACTTCAATCGCAGCCCTCAAGCCATCATCAGTATTTGTCGGCGGCATTCGGATATCAATAATCATCACATCCGGGTGATATTCCTTGGCCGCCTTCAGAATCTCTCGCGCATCTCCAATTTCAGCAACAACTTCGTGGCCCTGCTCTTTGAGCAACCTGACGATGCCCTCTCGCAGCAAGGCAACATCTTCCGCAATGGCTATTCGCACGGGACTATTACTTTGATCTTTGTTGGACCACCAGTCGGGCTAATGAGAATAAACTCGCCACCCAATGAATCGGCACGGTCTTTCATATTCTTCAGACCGCTGCCTTCAGATTCCATTGCACCGCCCTCGCCATTATCTTCGATATCGAGCGTAACCAACTTGCCCTTTTGTTTGATGACAATTGTCATCGTACTTGCCTTCGCATGGCGACCCACATTTGTCATTGCTTCCGAGCAGATCAAATAGAGGGCCGATTCCATCTCGGTCGGAAGGCGTTGGATGTCAGCTTCTACATTCACGCGAAACGCTTGCTTGGACCCCAGCGAACTCAAGGCGGCGGCGAGGCCGGCTTTTTCCAGTAAGGCCGGCCTCAGCCCTTTCACCAAATTGCGTATCTCCTGCATGGCCTGGGCAGTTTCGGATGCGGCTCGGTCCAGCGCATCAGATAATTCTTTATCCTCCGACGCTTCGGCCAATTGTCGAGCCCGATCAATTTCAATCCCGGACACTGTTAGGCGAGCTTGCACGCCATCATGTAAATCTCTCTCAATTCGGCTGCGATCCTGAGCGCCCACGCTGACGGCTGTCTTTCTCCTGCGATCGGACTTGTAGTAAATCTCGGCGAAGGAACGATCGCTCAGAAAACGAACGACTAATTGGCGCTGCCATTTTGCGATAAGGGGAACCATTGCAACGGCAACAATGATCAAGATGATCGACAAGAAGGTGAATAGTGGAGAAGTGTAAGTCCACGTGATGTTGCCGTTCATTGGCCCATCGTGGATATCAAAACCGAGGAAATGAAGTTGCAGGTGATTACTATCCAAATTCGCCACTAAATTTCCGTTAAACCCGCTTTGATGGATATTCAAAGTGCCACTTGATGGATGAAAAGCAATTAAACCCAGAGTGGCCAGGAGACAGAAGACAGAGCTAAGGGCCAGGACGGCCACAACAAACCCCAGAATCGATAATCCGAACGCCAAGAATACGTAGGCGATTGCCAACCAGCTACGTCCGGAAATTGCGCGCTCTTTTGCACCTTCCCATGAAAAGAATTTGGTGGTGAACCAGGCATTTTGAGAGCGTTGAATATCGGTCTTTAACAACCAATTAGATCGACTTATCTCGAACGTTGCCATAATTTCCATCGCAGCCAATAACCCTAAAATAATGAGGATAGAAAATGGAATTATGAAACTGGTAGACAACGCTGTAGTGACAAGAACGAATAGGGTCAAAATGATCGGAAAGCTCGAGATCAAGTAGACCAATTCCAGAAATCGGCGGGAGATAAATTGAAGCCCTTTTGCCAAGGGGTTTTTCGTATCTTTGCTCATGCCTTAAGCATCACCCTTCGAACATTAACCACTCAAGGGTGCTAGCAGGTGTGTTTGAAACAGCACCGCTGTGGCCCTGACTACCCGCGGAAAGGCCTGAGTTCGACTTTTCGGTTGCAACATTTTGAGGCTTCAACGGCTAATTCTCGAGCCACATCGATACTTGGCACGTCGATAATCCATAAGCCACTGTAATTCTCTTGGGCGCTAAACAAGGTGCCCGCGCTTTGAGATTCGGCACCATCTCGAAAATCAAATACTTGAGCACTGGAAGTCAGCTCGAGTCCACCTGCGAAGACCCGGTAGCCCGAAGCCACCATTTTGTCATTGAGGTCGTCGATAGCCGCTCGTTCGGCCGAACTATGTTCGCGGGAATGATCGTCAATTAC
>CANBRH010000003.1 GCA_947371865.1 Actinomycetota bacterium | reverse complement strand
GGTTCGATCCGTCACCGAACCTGTTCAAGGAGAAGCGTGACATCAATTGCACTAACTTTCCACTATTTTGAGTGAAAAATGAGGCGCGTGTCGCGACAGCAAAAAATTGTTTTTTTATGTATTCAAGAAAAAAAATAGCGTTTGTGATCTGACGTGAACCCTCAAAATTTGCGAATATTTTGCGAGAGCCAAGAGTTAATTTTCTTCAAGGTTCTCAAGAGCCTTAATTTCCCTTTGTTTAACTGCGAATTCGTTAGTTCGAACATCATATGTCCGGAATTTTGGAAGCACTGCAGAGGCCATCGAGACAAAACCGATGCACAAAAGGCCGCCGCTGATGACTGAAGTTCGCAAAGTTGTCCATGCAGCCACTGAACCGGATCGCATCTGACCGCCGAGTGGACCCACCGAATAAGACAAAAGTTGAATTCCGGCAAGCCGTCCGCGAAATTCGTCAGGGATGGATTGGTTCCAAATGGCGCTGCGGAAGAGAGCGCTGACCATGTCAGCGCCACCAGCAACAGCAAGGAAAAAGAGCACAACCCAAAGGTGGTTTGTCGTGCCAGCCATGGAAATGGCAGCTCCCCAACCAAGTGCTGCGAAAATTACAGCTCGACCATGATGGGAATACCGATTAATCCACTGACTTGTCAGTGTGACCAGGATCGAGCCCACTGTGCCAGCCGCATAAAAGAAACCAAGTGCCCATCGGGCATGAAGTTGGTCTGCCCAAAAAGGGAAAAGGGCATTTGGCATAGCAAAAAACATGGCAATGAGATCAACTACATAGGTCCCCATCAAATCTTTGCGCGATGCGGCGTACTTAATTCCGCCCACCAAGCTCTTGAAGGCAGGTTCGGTTTTCTCTTCATGAGGAGGGAAGGAACTTACTCGCCAGAGGAGAAGAAGCGAGAGTACGTAACTAATGACGTCGACAAGAAATCCGGCTTGCACACCAACGGTCGATATAAGAATTCCGGCGAGTGCCGGACCTGAGATGACTCCAAATTGCGAACGCAAGCTCATCAAGGCGGTTGCGTTGGGAAGATCTTCATGAGAGACGATGCGCGGAAGGATGGCGTCCATACTTGGGCGCTGCAATCCATCGACGGCGGCAAAGAGTCCTGCGCATATATAAAGCAGTATTAAATGCGGTTTATGGAGGGTGGCATTCATCAGCAGCAAAGATGAAATTACTAATGCGAGGAATTCGCTAGCCCAGACCATCTTTTTACGGTCGACCGAATCTGCTAATACTCCGCCGTAGAGACCAAAAATAATAAGCGGAATAAGTTCGACCGCTCCCATCAACCCCACCGCTAAATATGAATTCGTCAAGATTTTGATCTGGAAGGGCAAGGCTACGTAGGTAAACATCGAACCCATATAGGAAATGAATCCAGCAGACCAGAGCAGGCGAAAGTTCCGATATTTCTTGAGTGGCGATATGTCGATCGCAAACTTCCGAGTCATTGTGATAAATCTAGATGACAAGAAGTGCCTGTGGAGTTTGAATTAATGGAATGTTTGCTCTGAATCTGGAAAGGCACCGCTGGCTATGTCGGCGGTCCACTCCAGAATCGCACCTGTCATCTCTGCGCGCAGATTGCGGTAAGCCTTTGCCAACTTGGGCGCTCCCGCGGTCATTCCCATGAGATCGGTCCAGACTAAAACTTGCGCGTCACAACGTGGGCCGGCACCAATTCCAATGACGGGAATGGCCAGTTCGGCGGAAATTTCGGCAGCGAGTTCGGCAGGAACTAATTCCAGAACCAGAGCGAATATCCCGGCCTCTGCAAGCGCCTTGGCGTCGGCCTTAATACGATCGCCATCGACTCCGCGGCCTTGCACTTTAAAACCGCCAAGGGCATGGACAGATTGTGGTGTCAGCCCGAGATGTCCCATCACGGGAATTCCGGCAGCGATGAGGGCTTTTACCTGTGGAACTATCTTTGATCCACCTTCAAGTTTTACCGCCTGCACTTTCGATTCTTTAAAGAAGCGAATGCCCGTGGCCAAGGCGCTCTCAGGGCCTGATTCGTAGGAACCAAAAGGAAAATCAACGACCACCAACGCCCGACTTGATCCGCGAACCACTGCACGGGCAAGGGGAATCATCTCCTCAACCGTTACAGGAATGGTGTTCTCCTCGCCCAGAAAATTATTTCCCGCGCTATCACCGACCAAAAGGACGGGAATCCCGGCCTCATCAAAAATATTGGCTGTCATAGATTCATAACTTGTGAGCATTGCCCACTTTTCGCCACGCTTTTTCCAAGAACTCAATTGGGAAATGCTTACACGAGCCGGGGCCTGGGAGTTTTGATTGGACATGAGACAACCTTTCTTGATCAAGGCCACATGACATGGTCCCCGTCGTTTGGTGTGTAAAAAGTCTATCGGGGTACGCTCGTGTCATGGAAGGCGAGCAGATCAGTATTTCTGCCCCGAAGGCGGGGTTCAGTCAGGTGCGCCTAGCCATGGCGCAAATCAACCCCACAGTTGGAGATCTGCGCGGTAATGCAGAGCTCATTCGCAAGTATGCGCGCTTAGCCTTTGAAAGCGGTGCCCACGTCGCCCTCTTTCCCGAAATGATATTGACGGGCTACCCAGTCGAGGATTTAGCCCTCCGAGCCACTTTCAGGGCGGCGAGCAAGAGCGCCGTTGGTAACCTCGCTGCCGAATTACAGAGAGAAGGTCTGGGAGAACTTGTCGCCATTGTTGGCTATCTAGATGAGAGCTCTTCTCGCAAACCGCAAAACGCTATTGCCGTCATACATCAAGGTGAAATCAAAGGCCGTTATATCAAGCGCCTGCTCCCCAATTACGGTGTCTTCGATGAATATCGAAACTTCACTGCTGGCGAGGGCACATTTATTTTTCGTCTCTGCGGAATCGATATCGGTTTAGCCATTTGTGAAGATATTTGGAAATCGCAAGGACCAGTATCCGAACTGGCAGAGCGCCGCCCAGGGCTAGTTCTCGTTCCAAACGGAAGTCCGTTTGAGCGAAACAAAGATGACGTTCGTCTGGCGTTGGTAAAACGACGAGCACGTGAAATTGGGGCGCCACTTGCTTATGTAAATATGACGGGCGGCCAAGACGATTTAGTTTTTGACGGAGATAGCATTCTTATTGATGGCGCCGGTGAACTCGTCGCTCGCGCGCCACAATTTGATGATGGAATGATGGTCGTTGATATTGAAGCAAAATCTTTAACGAGCAATCCAGATCTGGTGATTTCAGAAGTGCCGCTGGCTGCCTACTCTTCCTTGGTTGCGGGGATCGCACCCAGACTCAGCGATGAGGGTGAAGTATGGCAAGCGCTGGTGGTGGGATTGCGCGATTACGTAGTCAAAAATGGTTTTCCCAGTGTGATCACGGGAATGTCGGGAGGTATCGATTCCTCGGTCGTGATGGCGATCGCCGCAGATGCACTGGGAGCCGACAAGGTGTACGGAGTAGCGCTGCCGAGTCGATATTCATCGGCACATTCATTAGCAGATGCTGCTTTGTGCGCCAGATCAATCGGGTTGCATTATCGGGTCATTGATATCGAACCTATGGTGGCAACATTTTTAAGTAATTTAGGTTTGACAGGTCTGGCCGAAGAAAATGTGCAGGCTCGCGTTCGTGGCACAACATTGATGGGACTTTCCAATCAGGAGGGTCACCTCGTTTTGGCCAACGGAAATAAATCCGAATTGTCAGTCGGATATTCCACCCTTTATGGCGATGCCGTCGGTGGGTATGCCCCGATCAAGGACCTCTTCAAAGTCGATGTCTGGGCGCTGGCCAAGTGGCGCAACAACTTGGCATTGCTTCGTGGCGAAGTGCCGCCTATCCCGGTCAATTCCATAGAGAAAGAGCCCAGCGCGGAATTGCGCCCCGGTCAGAAAGATTCGGATTCGTTGCCGGAGTATCACGAGCTCGATGCCGTTCTAGAAATCTACATTGAAAATGATGGTGGAATCAGCGGAATTATCGAAGCTGGTTTTTCACCAGAGTTGGCTCACCGCGTTGCTAATTTGGTTGACCGGGCCGAGTACAAACGACGCCAGTATCCACCCGGAACCAAAATCTCGCGGCGAGCATTTGGTAAGGATCGCAGAGTTCCGATCACATCTGGTTGGCGCGAGAACAACCACTAAGTATGCGGCCCGAATAGCGCCATGCATCTGCAACAGGTTCTCGTTTAGACAATCAATAAAGGGCTCTCTTATCATTTCGCTAGGTCACGAGTTCCAGTTTTTAGCCCCGGCTTACTGGACGGCAACCCTCCACCGCGGTGGGGTGCTCCGGGTGAAGACCAGGTCAGGTGCAAAGCGCATCTGACAAGCGCTGGAAGGATTGTTCATGTCTGAATTTTCGTTAGCGAACGCATCTTTTGAAACTCGCCAAATTCATGCTGGTCAAGTGCCAGATCCCACAACAGGTGCGCGTGCGCTTCCTCTTTATCAAACAACTGCTTACGCATTCCGCGATACTAAACATGCGGCAGATCTTTTCTCTTTAGCCGAACTGGGAAATATTTACACCCGCATCATGAACCCAACTCAGGATGCAGTTGAACAACGCATCGCTTCCCTTGAAGGCGGAGTGGCTGCGCTACTTGTGGCTTCCGGATCTGCAGCAACTACTTATGCAATCATGAACGTCGCCGAAGCGGGCGATCACATTGTTTCATCGCCAAGCCTTTATGGCGGAACGTACAACTTGTTCCATTACACACTTCCGAAGTTTGGAATTGAAGTTACCTTTGTTGACGACCCAAGTGATCCAGAGAGCTGGCGCAAAGCAGTTCGCCCAAACACCAAAGCATTCTTCGGCGAGACAATTGCAAATCCAAAGAATGACATTTTGGATATTGAACTTGTCGCGGGAATTGCTCACGCGAATGGCGTTCCACTCATCGTTGATAACACGGTTGCCACACCATTCCTGATTCGCCCCATCGAGCACGGTGCTGACGTCGTTATTCACTCAGCAACAAAATTTCTTTCCGGTCACGGAAATACCGTCGTCGGTGCCATTGTGGATTCTGGAAACTTTGATTATGCCCAGCAAAAAGAAAAGTTCAAGAACTTCAATGAACCAGACCCTAGCTATCACGGCCTGGTCTACGCCCAAGCCCTAGGTGTCGGTTCTGCCTTTGGCGCTAACCTCTCGTATATTTTCAAAATCCGTTTGACCTTACTGCGCGATACCGGAGCGGCGGTCAGCCCATTTAATGCTTGGCTTTTGGCTCAAGGGTTGGAAACGCTTTCCCTCCGCATCGAGCGTCATGTCAGCAACGCGCAGGATTTGGCAAAATGGTTGGAAGCCCAACCTCAGGTCGAGAGCGTTAACTACGCATCTCTTCCTTCTTCACCTTGGCACGCCTTAGCTACCAAATACGCCCCTAAGGGCAGCGGTTCGGTCCTCTCCTTTGAAATCAAAGGTGGAATAGAAGCGGGCAAGAAGTTTGTGGAAGCTTTGGTTCTGCATTCCCACGTGGCCAATATTGGCGATGTGCGCTCCTTGGTTATCCATCCAGCATCGACTACTCACTCTCAGTTAAGCGCCGAAGAGCAATTGACCGCTGGCGTGACGCCAGGGTTAATTCGCCTCTCCGTTGGCCTTGAGAACATTGCCGACATTAAGGCCGATATCAGCCAAGGATTTGCGGCGGCCAAGTAACACCACCATCTAACTTCAATACAATAACTCGGTATGGAGAGCGGATGTGAATACCTAGTTACCGGGGCATGGTTGGAAAGCTATGACCCCGGTGATCGGCTGTTCCTAAAAATCGGAGATGTCGAACTCGAATCTGGCGAAAAGTTGCTGGATGTCGTGATGGCTTATCAAACCTGGGGCACGTTAAATGCCGCGGGGAATAATGCAATTTTGGTTAACCATGCGCTCACCGGTTGGTCGGATGTGCCTGGCTGGTGGCCCTCAATGGTCGGCCCCGGAGGTCCCTTAGACACGGAGAAATATTTCATCATTTGCCCAAACGTGATTGGTGGTTGCCAAGGAAGCACGGGTCCATCAACTATCGCCCCTGATGGCAAACGCTGGGGGTCGCGTTTTCCCACCGTGACGATTCGTGACATGGTTCAAGCTGAATTGGCTTTGACTAATGCCCTGGGGATTTCTCATTACATCTTGGCGCTCGGGCCATCCTTGGGCGGCATGCGCTCGCTCGAATGGGCGATTCAGTATCCGGATCGAGTAAATGCCATCTGCACTATCGGCTCCTCCGCTGTGGCGACCGGCGATCAAATCGGAGCTGCATCTATTCAAATTCGGGCGATCAAAGCCGATCCCAATTATCGTGATGGTGATTACTACGAATCTGATCATGGCCCGCTAGTGGGGATGGGGATAGCCCGAAAGATTGCCCATCTGACTTATCGCACCGAAACTGAAATGGATGTCCGTTTTGGCAGAGAATTGCAGGGAGATGACACCGGTCGGTACGCGGTCGAGTCCTATTTAGATCATCAAGCAGATAAATTGGCCAAACGATTCGATGCCAATACCTATATTGCTCTCACCGAAGCCATGAATTCTCATGATGTCGGAACCGGTCGCGGGGGAGTTGCCGCAGCACTGGCTACCGTAAAAGTTCCAGTAATTGTTGTTGCCATAGATACTGAC
Organism: Actinomycetota bacterium; assembly: GCA_947371865.1. GTDB lineage: Bacteria > Actinomycetota > Actinomycetes > Nanopelagicales > Nanopelagicaceae > CAIMZW01. Next base: position 55,597 of record CANBRH010000003.1, on the reverse strand, counting down.
CGTCTATTTCCGCCTCGCCTTCAGGAAGAAATTGTGGAATTGACGCCCACCGCACTTCCACTCAAGGTGCTCACCTCCCCATTTGGCCATGATGGTTTCTTGATTGAGGTCGAAAATATGGGTGAAATTGTCCGGGAGGCGGTTGAAATCGGCTGGAATCAGAACGCTCAAGGTTGAGATGAGAGTTTTGACGCCGGCAAAATCGGCGGAAAATGTGCATAACTGCCTGTGGACAAATTATAATATGGGTAAGCAAGTTTCCCTGGCGGTTTAAGTTAAGCCAGACAAACAAAAGGATGATCTGTGGCTGGAATTGGTGCGCTCAAAAACGGAGCAAAGACAGTGAAGAGTTCAGCAGCTCCTGCCACGAAGAAAGCCGTGGCGAAAAAGGCAGTAGCGAAACCGAATGCGAAAAAAGAAACCACCAAAAAGGAAACTGTGAAAAAAGAAGTTGTAAAGAAAGTTGCTGCCAAGAAAGCTGTTGCGAAAAGTGCAACTAAGCCCGCAGTAAAGAAAGCAGCAGCGAAGAAAGTTGCTGGTCCGCGTCTCTTTCCTACAAAGGCCGAACTTGAGGCACGTAGATTGGCTGCCGAAGCAGAAGAGCTAGCCAAAGAAGAGAAGCGCAATGCCGGTCGTAAATTATTTCCTACGAAGGCCGAACTTGAAGCAAAACGTCGCGCCGAATTAGGCCTCACCGACGAACCCGCGCAAGATGTTGCAGAAGTTGCTCCAGCGAAAGCGGCCAAATCTGTCATTACTAAGATTGACGGTGAAGATGTTGAACTCGAGGAGATCGATTTAGAGGATCTTGAATCTCTTGTTGAAGATACTAAAGAAGAAGTTGTTGCCGAAGACCCTGCCAATGAAATCCGCGTCGTAAACGTTGCTGAAGAATCTCAAAATGAAGAGAATGCTTTTACGATTAAAGATTCTGAAGAAGATGATGCTCCGCCACAAACTGTTCTGACTGCTGGCGCCACTGCTGACCCAGTCAAGGATTATTTGAAACTGATTGGTCGTGTCCCACTTCTTAATGCCGAAATGGAAGTTGATCTTTCTTTGCGCGTTGAAGCCGGCCTTTTTGCGGAAGAACGTCTTGCGAAAGATAAAAAGATGGATAAGAAGATGCGTCGCGAGTTCGAACAACTCGTTCTTGATGGACGTCGGGCCAAGAACCACTTGTTAGAAGCTAACTTGCGTTTGGTAGTTTCCTTAGCAAAGCGTTACACCGGTCGTGGCATGCTCTTTCTTGACTTAATTCAAGAGGGAAACTTGGGTCTCATTAGCGCAGTCGAAAAGTTTGACTACACCAAGGGATATAAGTTCTCGACTTATGCCACCTGGTGGATTCGTCAGGCGATCACACGTGCGATGGCAGACCAGGCACGCACCATTCGTATTCCTGTTCACATGGTTGAAGTCATCAATAAGTTGGCCCGTGTTCAGCGCCAGATGCTGCAAGACCTTGGCCGCGAACCCACGCCTGAAGAGCTTGCCAAAGAATTAGATATGACCCCAGAAAAGGTGGTTGAAGTTCAGAAATACGGCCGCGAGCCGATTTCACTGCATACCCCCTTGGGTGAAGAGGGTGACTCCGAGTTCGGTGATCTCATCGAAGACTCTGAGGCTATCGTCCCTGCCGATGCAGTTTCCTTCACCTTGCTCCAGGAGCAATTGCACTCGGTATTGGACACGCTCTCCGAGCGCGAAGCTGGTGTCGTAGCGATGCGCTTTGGCCTAACTGATGGTCAACCAAAGACATTGGATGAGATCGGAAAGGTTTACGGAGTTACTCGTGAACGCATTCGCCAGATCGAATCGAAGACCATGTCCAAACTTCGCCACCCATCGCGCTCGCAAGTACTTCGCGATTATTTGGATTAATCGTGGCCGAAGAATTGGCTTCAGAGGAACAAGTCGCCGAAAATAATCGAGTGACCATTCTGGTCAAGCCGAATGGATCCATGAAAGTTACAGGGACTGTCGATTTTGTAGATTCGACCGGAAATGTCTTGGGAACTCGCACCGATTTTTCACTCTGTCGGTGTGGTCACTCCAAGCAGATGCCCTTTTGCGACAGCAGCCACCGTGCCGCTAGTTTTGAGGCGCCGGCTTACATGGGGCCAATTAATCAGGAGATTGTAAAAAAGGTTTAATAAGAGCGTTAAGAAACGGCTTTAGCGGGCGTCAGAAGCCACTTCAGCGAGTTTGTTGGTCTCATCTTGAATCTTGGCCACAACTGGCTTGAGACCCTCGGCATATTCCTTGGCATGGTGACCACAGAACAAGAGTTCGCCGCCATTGAGCAAAGTTGCCCGAACGTATGCCTGTGCACCACAACGATCACAACGATCGATGGCATTCAAAGGCGTTGGTTCAAGAATCAACTGCTCTGACATTCGGTCCTCTTCTCTTCTTATGCTGGTCTTCTTGCGCTGATCTTTTTGATACTGCTCTAACTTTAGTGGTTCTTCCGACATTTCTGTCATCTGAATAGGGAACATTCAAGCACCACTGCTTTATTCCCACTCCTGAAAATACTGTATTTTCACCCCCGCGCGTGTCTTTTATCTCGTTATTTGAGCAAGGACGCAGTGGATTCTCCACTTTTTCTCATCATTTTTGGGCGCGTACTGCACCCGCACACACTTTGCATCGATAACCTTTCGCTCCGTGGCAAAAGAAGATAAATCTCAGGTAATCGAGAACGACTACACCGCAAAAAATCTAGCGGTTCTCGAGGGGCTTGATGCTGTCCGCAAACGTCCCGGTATGTATATCGGCACGACCGATTCACGTGGTCTCATGCATTGCCTCTGGGAAATTATCGATAACTCCGTAGACGAGGCACTAGCTGGCCACTGCAAGAAAATTGAAATTAATCTAGAAGCTGATGGATCGGTTGAAGTGCATGATGATGGGCGCGGAATTCCAGTAGATAAAGAACCAAAAACAGGTTTGACCGGTGTCGAAGTTGTTATGACCAAATTGCACGCCGGTGGAAAATTCGGTGGCGGCTCTTATGCTGCCTCTGGTGGTCTGCACGGGGTCGGCGCTTCAGTAGTTAATGCTTTGGCATCTCGGCTTGATGTTGAGGTCGATCGAAACGGGAAGATTTATTGGATGTCTTTCCAGCGCGGAAATGCTGGAATTTTCGAAGGTGATGGCCCGAAAGCCTCCTTCAGCGAGAGTTCTGGACTTCGTGTTATCGGTAAGGTTTCACCGAAAATAACTGGCACACGCATCAAGTGGTGGTTTGATCGTCAAATCTTCCTTAAGGAAGCCGAACTCGCGATTGAAGATATCTACGCCCGCGCTCGCCAGACCTCGTACTTAGTGCCTGGACTAATGCTGATTGTTAATGACAACCGCGGCAAAGTGGCTACGACAGAGACTTTCTTTCACAAGGGCGGAATTTCGGAATTTTGCGCATTTTTGCGTCCTGACGAAGCTATCGGCGAAGTAATTCGCCTACAAGGATCCGGAAGCTACACCGAGACAGTGCCAGTGTTGGATGAAAAAGGCCACATGATGCCTACCGATGTTGACCGCGAAATGCAGGTTGATATCGCCATGCAATGGGGCAATGGGTACGAGACCACTCTCAGTTCCTTCGTCAACATTATCTCCACTCCAAAAGGCGGAACTCACGTCCAAGGTTTTGATCGGGCGATTACCAAAGCCATTAACGACGCGATGCGCGCAACAAAGACTTTAAAAAATAATGAAATCGATGTCATCAAAGACGATGTCCAAGAAGGCATGACCGCTGTCGTCACAGTTCGCATGTCTGAGCCGCAGTTTGAAGGACAGACAAAAGAAGTTCTCGGAACCGCTGCAGCCAACAAGATTGTTGCCGCAGTCGTGGCCGATGAATTGAAGAAGTTCTTTGCAACGACAAAGCGCATCGAGAAGGCGACCGGTCGGGCGATTTTGGATAAGATTGCTGCAGCCTCTCGAACCAGAATTTCAGCTCGCGCTCATAAAGATCTGCAACGGCGCAAGAATGCTCTGGAAAGTTCATCGCTTCCCACCAAACTTTCGGATTGTCGATCCGATGACACCAACCGCACCGAACTCTTTATTGTCGAAGGTGACTCAGCGTTAGGTACAACTAAAGCGGCACGAAACTCGGAATTTCAGGCGATTTTGCCAATCCGCGGAAAGATATTGAACGTACAGAAGGCATCGCTCTCGCAGATGCTGGAAAACAATGAGTGCGCATCGATTATTCAGGTTATTGGCGCTGGTTCTGGCCGATCATTCACCTTGGATGACGCTAGATATGGCCGGGTTATCTTGATGTCAGATGCTGACGTAGACGGCGCCCATATTCGATGCCTACTTCTGACATTGCTTTATCGATATATGCGCCCGCTCATTGAAGCCGGTCGAGTCTTTGCCGCCATCCCGCCTCTTCATCGGATCGATGTTGTCGGTGGAAAGCGTGGCGAAATTCATTACACGTATTCTGATGATGAGATGCGTAAAGTCTTAGCCGACCTTACAAAAGCAGGCAAGCGTTGGAAAGAGCCGGTCCAGCGCTATAAGGGTCTGGGTGAAATGGATGCCGATCAACTTCGAGAAACTACGATGGATCCCAACCATCGCACCTTGCGTCGCGTGACGATGAAAGATGCACAAGCGGCAGAGGATGTCTTTGAACTCCTCATGGGTAACGAAGTAGCACCTCGTAAAGAATTTATCTCAAACGCCGAAATCGATCGAGATCGGATCGACGCTTAATCTTTTCGCTCTAAAGCAAAGTTTCCTTTTCGGCAGCCTCTACCTTTGGTTTTGCGCCTTCTAGTCGGGTGCGACGTGGGGTTGCAAAGTTTTTGGCAATCTGGGTTAACTCTTCCGAAACTTGTTTTCTAATGGTGGCATCGCTAGAGAGTAATTTATTCAAAGCTGCGATAGTTGCCGAGAGCGCCGACTGTTCTGTCTCCAGTTCAATCTTGCTCATCTTGGTCAGGCGACGTAATGGCATATCGAGAATATAAGTTGCCTGCTCATCACTGAGCTTGAAGCTCTTGATTAAAGCGGCTTTGGCTTCGGCCACATCTTCGCTGCCGCGAATAATTTTGATGACCTTGTCGATATCAATGATCGCCTTCAATAACCCGTCCACCAAATTCAAACGCGCAGTGGCTTTGGCCTTGCGAAATTCGGAACGTCTGCGGACTACATCGATGCGGTGATCGATGAAGACTTGAAGTAATTCTTTCAAACCTAAAGTTTGAGGTTTTCCATTGACGAGTGCGACGGCATTTATGGAGAATGCATCTTCCATCGGAGTTAATTTATAAAGTTTTTCGAGCACATCTTCTGGCTCAAAACCATTCTTTATCTCGACAACAACCTTGGTGCCTTGTTGACCGTCGGAGAGATCGATGATGTCGGAAATCCCTTGAATCTTCTTTGCCTTAACTAGGTCGGCGATCTTCTCGACAACCTTTTCAGGGCCAATGTTGTAGGGAAACTCCGTGATAACAATGCCCATTTTGCGAGCAGTGACTTTCTCGATGACGGCGGTGGCTCGAACCTTGAAAGCCCCGCGACCTGTGGCGTAGGCATCGGCAATACCTTCGAGGCCAACAATTTCGCCGCCGGTGGGAAAATCAGGCGCTGGTACATGTTTCATCAAAGCTTTGAGCGTGGCATTGGGGTTATCGATGAGGTGCTTGGTGGCCGCAATAACTTCACCAAGGTTATGTGGTGCCATATTGGTGGCCATACCTACAGCAATTCCGGTCGCGCCATTGACCAGGAGATTGGGGAATGCGGCGGGGAGCACCTGCGGTTCCAGGAGTTGACCATCGTAGTTTGAGCCGAAATCGACGGTGTCTTCATCGGACTCATCCACCATCGCCATAGCGGCTTGCGCCAGACGTGACTCGGTGTAGCGCATCGCGGCTGGGCCGGCATCAAGGGAACCGAAGTTTCCGTGGCCATCAATGAGTGGCAGTCGCATCGAGAAACTTTGTGCCATGCGCACCATTGCGTCGTAAATGGCGCCATCTCCGTGAGGGTGAAGCTTTCCCATGACATCGCCGACTACTCGAGCGCATTTAACGTGACCACGATCGGGGCGAAGACCCATTTCTGACATTTGATGCAGGATGCGACGTTGAACTGGCTTGAGTCCATCGCGGGCATCGGGGAGTGCGCGGGAGTAAATGACCGAATATGCGTATTCGAGAAACGAATCGGACATTTCTTGGGAAACGTCGATATCAACGATTCGACCAGGGTTCTCTCCAGGTTTTGGGAGAACGGCTTTAGGGGTACGTGCCATGCGGGCTATCTTGCCAAGAGAAGGCTCAGTTACAGCGCAGCGACAAGCGGTCTGGCGCCAATTAATGACACACACTGGGCCGCAAGTTCAACTCCAGCGCTAAGGGCGTTTTCCAGATCCCCGCCCTCGCTCCACACTCGGATAAAACCAGCAGCAAAAGAATCGCCAGCTCCAGTGGTGTCGACGACGCTTGTTGGCAAGGCCGGAAGTTGAACAACAGGTTCGCCGCGTTTTTGACCGAGCACGCCACCTGCGCCTCGTTTGATGACAACAATTTCACAGAACTGAAGGAGATCTTCGGCAGCATGTACTGGATTAGCTAATCCAGTGAGGAAGTGCGCCTCCTCTTCGTTGAGAATGAGCACATCCATCGACGAGAGCCATCCTCGAACACTCTCCACACCTACTTCGGCAAGAACCCCTACAGATGCAGGATCGAAAACTATTTTTATATTTTTTTCGTGAGCCATGTCGATAATGAGCCGCACTCCGGGTCGTGACGCTGGATTAATCATCGGGTAGCCCGAAAGATAAATGCAGGTGATATCGTCGAGGTCTGGTAGATCCGCCGGGCTAAGGCCGGAATTTGCTCCCCAGTCGGGAAACATCGTGCGCTCGCCACTTTTATCTACGAGCACAATGACTACTCCAGTATTCCGACCCGAAACGACGGTATTTGAGTGGAGAACGCCATATCGATCTAGTTCGGCGTGAACGCTTTTACCAGCCGCGTCATCGCCAACTCGGGCAATGAGGAAGGCAGGAACTCCGGTATGAGTGAGCCAGGTAGCGACATTTGCGGCAGCGCCACCACCATGGGTCGAGATACGTGCCCTGGTATCACTGGCGTAATTGATGGGGGATTCCAAAATGGCAACGACATCAAGCATGATGTCTCCGATGCAGAGAATCTTCATATCTGACTTGATCACGGATTAGAGGGCGAGTGCAATTTCGGCAGCAAGTCTGGAATTAGATTTGATGATATCGATATTGACTCTTAGAGATTCGCCGCTGCTAGCCGAGTGGAAATGCTCGAGCAGAAAAGGCGTAACAGCCTTGCCCGTTATGTGCTGAACATCTGCAGCGGCAAGACCTTCCTGCAGAATGCGATCGTGCAGAGCCAAATCCATTTGATGAAGCACCGGATTAGTGACGACGATGGCGCAATCATTTGTTCGCAGTGCAAATCGATTTGCCCAAATGGCGGAAATCTCTTCCGCTGAATCGACTCGATGTTCAATTTCAAATCCAGAATCAGTTAAATAGAATCCTGGAAACTTATTGGTGCGATAACCCAATACTGGAACTGCCAAAGTTTCCAAGCGCTCTAAGGTTCCGGGAACATCTAAGATGGACTTAACACCTGCGCAGACGATCACGATCGGGATTCGAGCTAGTGCAAGCAAGTCAGCCGATTCGTCATAACTGTGACCTCGGTGAACTCCACCGAGACCTCCTGTTGCAAAAACTGAAATTCCAGCAAGGTGGGCAATATGAGCGGTAGCAGCCACAGTAGTTGCAGCACTTGCTTTGGTGGCTTCAATGATTGCAAGGTCGCGGGTCGAGGCTTTTACGACGTTGTCGTCATTTGCAATTCGTTCCAGTTGATCGGTTTCAAGACCAACAAATATTTGGCCATCGATGAGCGCGATCGTGGCTGGAATGGCTCCGGCATCCCGAACGATCGCTTCAACTTCATGGGCAACTTCCAGATTTCGGGGGCGAGGTAGGCCGTGACTAATGATGGTTGATTCCAGGGCCACGATGGGCTTGCCGGAGTTCTGAGCGACCTCGACTTCGCGTGAAAACTTAATCATGCGCGAAAGATTACTCGGTGAGCGGTAGGTCCAATAATCAGCGAGTCAATTAAGCAAGTTTCAGGCAAGATAGGCGCGTGCCATTCAGACTTTCTGATCTCTCTAACTCGGTATTTTCAAGCCTTGGCGTTGATCGAGAAGATCCTTTGGGGTTGGGCGAAAGTCCACACGGCCGTGAGTGCATAATCCTGATAGACGGAATGGGCTTGCAGGCGCTTTCCGAGTTCGGCAAGAGCTTCCCCATATTCTCCCAATTCACGGCACTCGAATCGATGAGTTCTCATTTTCCCTCTACAACGGTCACGAACCTTTCTTCGTTAGGAACGGGGGAACTTCCAGGTGTGCACGGCATGCTGGGGTACACCGTGCGAGTACCCCACAGCGGATTCCCCGGCCGATTATTAAATGCTTTGAAATGGGATGAAAGAGTAGATCCTGTTATTTGGCAAAGCAGTAAAACAAACTTCGAACGCGCGCGCGAACTTGGGATCAATGTCGCTCAAGTCGCTGCAAAACGCTATGAGGGCTCTGGCTTTACTCGGGCAGCGCTACGCGGTGCCGACTATGTCGGCGCAAATCAGATTTCTGAAATGGTGGACGGCGCATCAAAGGCGCTGAAGAAGTCTCCCGCCTTTGCTTATGTCTATCTCAACAACCTCGATCACGCGGGGCACGAATTTGGAGTCGGCTCTGAGAAATGGATAACGGCTCTTTCGATTGTTGCCGACTTACTCACCAAACTTTCCGAACGTCTACCACCAGGAACTCGGATGTGGATTACAGCAGATCATGGCATGGTCAATGTTGGAGAGAGTCTGATTCTGGGCGTCGAAAACAATTTGATGGAAAATGTTTACCTGTTAGGAGGCGAGCCCCGAGCCCGCCACCTGTATGTAAAACCGGAAGCGTTAGCCGAGACCATCGCCCAGTGGCGTGAATTCTTTGGGGATCGAACTTTGATTCTAGATAAAGATCAGTTGGAAAGTGGTGGGTTTTTTGGCACAGAGATCTCGCTCGAAAGCCACGACCGAATGGGCGATTTTATGGCGATACCACAGGGCGATTTAATTTTAATAGACCCACTTCGGATTCCTCAGGAAAGTTCGATGGTTGGCCACCATGGCGGGCTCTCGGACATCGAAATAGATATCCCGCTTCTTTCGACTGTGTTGTAGCAGGCTGGCAGAAAAGGGGGAGGCACGGTTAACCTTTCCACATGGGTGAATCAGTTTCGTTTTCAAGCAATGGCCAGAATGGCACTGGATATCTAGCGATGCCATCGTCGGGTTCCGGTCCTGCAGTAATTGTTATTCAAGAGTGGTGGGGGCTGGTTGGCCATATCAAAAATGTGGTGGATCGCTTTGCAGCAGCTGGATTTGTGGCGTTGGCGCCGGATCTTTACAACGGTAAGTCGACCGCTGAGCCTGATGAAGCAAAGAAGTTGATGATGGAATTACAGATGAAGAAAGCCGGCGAAGACATCGCTGGGGCTGCCAATTACTTGTGTTCAAGATCTGATGTAACAAGTGCAACTGTGGGTGCAATTGGTTTTTGCATGGGTGGGACGTTAGCAATTTGGAGCGCAACAATCTCTGAAAAAATCTCTGCCGCTGTTGGTTTTTATCCGGGCGGATCTTGGGAACGAACAAATCCCACTTGGAGTAATTACTCTGGGAAAGCTGCAATTATTCATGCCGCCGAATCTGATGGCACTTCACAAGCTCCCGGAATTCAGGAAGCCTTACGCGAAATTGTGAGTGCGGGTGGAAGCGCTACAGCGTTTGACTATGTTGGTACTAAACATGCTTTCTTCAACGAAGACCGGCCGGAAGTTTATGATGCAGGTGCAGCGAAGTTAGCCTGGACCCGAACTCTGGATTTCTTGCGTCTTTCAGTGAAGTAGAGCTATTCCTCTTCGTTTGGATCTATTTGAGAAGTGTCATCGCCCTTAGCTCCGAACATGATGTCATCCCATGAAGGAATCTTGATCCGCTTGGTGACGCCATCACGCTTGGCATCTGGGGCAATCTCTTCATTGCGTGGGGGCAGCACGGATGATGTTTCGCTCTCAATACTTTCTGGGCGAACTGCAACAAGTCGTGGTGCTGGAGTTGCATTCTCATTGTGATAAATGATGCCGTGCGTAGGAGTTTTAACGCGCTGGTCTCGTTCATCGCCGTTGATCCAACGGGCGCCATCATCTTCCGCTACTAGTGCTCGTTTATGAAGGTCAAAATTCCAATGTGCCGAAGATGTGCCTTCGCGACTTGGGTAGTTGAGAATAATCTCCCAGGTGCCATCTTCGAATCGGAAGGTGTTCCACTCGACTTCTTCCATATCCACTCCGCGGGGCGCAAGTTGTGAGTGGGCGGCAATTCCTAGAGTGGGAGAGTTTGAGTCGCGGCGTAGTGGAGATTTCAGGGCAATATCGATGACATACGCTCGCTCTTGCAAAATTGGTCCGGCATATTTGTCGATCTTCTCGAGCGTCCACCCGGACAATTGGGAAATTTCATCGAAACTTGAGCCAGCGCGCAGGCGCGCTTGAACTTCTTTGACGGTGATGACATCACTATCGGACTGGTCATAATAGTTTGAGACCGCAACGAGTCGTGGTTGGGAGATTGCGGCACGAAGATCGTCATCGAGAGGTAGTCGGAATTCATTTCCTTCATCATCTGTTAGAAGCACATATGCGCCATCATCGCTTCGCCCTAGGAATCTGATATCCGTCACAGGACAAGAGTGCCACAGGCGGAGAGCAAATCGAGGGAGCACGTACCAATTGCAACCGGCTAGGGATAGATTTCTCACATGAGCGAAAGTTTTGATACTGCAGACTTATTAGCCCTTGCAATCCGAGTGGCCGAATCAGCAGGTGCACTTTTGATGCAACGCCCTGAAGTGTTCGATGTCCATCAAAAGACATCAGCGGTCGATTTCGCAACCCAAATGGATCATGCCAGCGAAAAATTGATTGTTGAATCGTTGCTTGCCGCTCGGCCAGACGATGGCATCATCGGAGAAGAGGGGAGCACCCGTTCCTCCAAATCAGGATTGACGTGGGTCATCGACCCACTAGATGGCACGGTCAATTACTACTACGGACTTCCCGGATGGAATGTCAGTATCGCGGCCAAGGATGAAGAAGGCGTCGTGGTGGGGGCAGTTTTTGCTCCCAGCGTGAAAACCCTGTGGAGCGCCAGCCGAGGCGGCGGTGCCTTCCAGAACGGTCTACCCATAACCTGTAATAACCCGGTTCAGCTCAATCGGGCCTTGATTTCCACTGGCTTTTCTTATGACCTCGCGCTGCGCCACGACCAGGCAGCCCGAATTGCTCGCCTCATCCCACAAATCCGAGACCTGCGCCGAATTGGCGCCGCCGCAGTCGATTTGTGCCATGTAGCAGCGGGAATGGTGGATGGCTACTTTGAAGCCACCCTCAATGAGTGGGATTTAGCCGCCGGCGGGCTCGTGGCGCGCGAGGCTGGTGCCATTGTGACTGGCCGGCATGGTGGGCCAGCAAACCATGAGATGGTTATTGCCGCAGGTCCCACCCTGCACGCTCAACTTGTGGGTGCGGTCGACTGAGCTCACAGCGGGGGCAAGGTGGCCAAATTGTCGCTTAGAGCGTGGGTATGGCAAGATACGACCCTTGGCAGATACGCCATTTACGAATTCATCGAACTTCTTTTACGTTAGGACCTGTTATGAACGTGCTCGACGCGGTAGATGCGGCTTCACTCCGCTCGGATCTCATCAATTTCCGCCCTGGAGATGAAATCAAGGTTCACGTTCGTGTTATCGAAGGTAGCAAGAGCCGTATCCAGGTCTTTCAAGGCATTGTCATCCGTCGCCAGGGTTCTGGTGTTCGAGAGACTTTCACCATTCGCAAGCTCTCTTATGGTGTCGGCGTAGAGCGTACTTTTCCAGTACATACCCCAGTCATCGAGAAGTTTGAAATGGTCCGTCGCGGCGATGTCCGTCGCGCCAAGCTGTACTACTTGCGCGATCTGCGCGGTAAGGCTGCCAAGATCAAAGAGCGTCGTGGCGCAAACAACGAATTCATTGTCGAAGATGTTCCAGTTGCGGTTGTGGCTCCTGTTGTCGTTGAGACAGTTGTCGAAACTCCGGTTGAAGTTGTAGCCGAAGCGGTCGTAGAGACGGTTGTCGAAACTCCAGTTGAAATTGCAGTCGAAGCAGTTGCCGACGACGCAACTCCTACTGCCTAACTACAATCTCCTTACACTTCATTAACTAATGCGCGTTCCAAAGAAGGGTTCACTTCTTAGGGAACTCCCCATCATCATCGTTGCGGCCTTGGTCGTTTCAGTTTTGGTGAAAACTTTTCTCGTTCACTTTTTTTACATTCCATCGGGCTCGATGGAGAACACTCTTAAGATCCACGATCGCATCGCCGTTAATAAAGTCGCCAGCTATTTCAGCGACATCAAGCGCGGTGAAGTCGTTGTCTTTCACGATCCCGCGAATTGGTTAGGCGCTCCGCCACCATCAACTGCGCCAAAGCTACTGGCCGCTATTCAGACCGGGCTTGAAGCCGTTGGCGTTCTGCCAGATCCTGCAAAGCAGTACCTCATTAAGCGCGTTATTGGCGTCGGTGGGGATCACGTCATTTGCTGCGACACCAAGGGTCGATTGCAAGTTAACGGTATTTCCATAAACGAGCCATACATCTACGCCGGCAATAAGCCCAGCGAAAGTAATTTCAACGTTACAGTGCCGAAAGGCTTCATTTGGGTCATGGGCGATCACCGAGGCGCTAGTGCGGATTCACGGTTTCACACTGATGATATTCACAAGGGAATGGTCCCTTTAAGTGATGTTGTTGGGCGCGCTGAATTTGTTGTCTGGCCAGTAACCCATGCCAAATTCTTGCCAGTGGGCCATGATTTATCGAAAGTACCCGTTAAGAAGTAATCACGTCGAGATTTCGCCATGGTAAATATCGAATCTCAATTGATGTCTACAGGGCTAAAGTTCATTGCCGGTGTTGATGAGGCTGGTCGAGGCCCATGCGCCGGACCGCTCGTAGTTGCAGCTGTGATTTTGAAAGACCCCAAAGATTCCAGATGGTCACGAATCAATGATTCGAAGAAATTGACCGAGAAGGTTCGTGAAGAACTCTTTGATGAAATAACTGAGCATGCACTCTCTTTTTCAATAATTGAAATTTCGGTCACCGAGATAGATACCTTGGGTCTCCATAAATCCAATCTCGAAGGCATGCGTAGGGCTATCAATTCTTTGGACGTTTCGCCGGAGTATGTGCTTACTGACGGTTATCCCATCGTGGGTTTGGACGTTCCGACTTTGGCAGTATGGAAAGGTGACCAAGTAGCGGTTTGTATTGGCGCAGCATCTATTTTGGCCAAGGTCTTCAGAGATCGGATCATGGTCCAGCTAGATGATCAGTTTCCGGGGTATGGACTCAGTAAACACAAAGGCTATATCACGCCTGCTCACAGCGACGCCCTCATAGAATTTGGTCCAACCGAGATCCATAGACGTTCTTTCAAGAATATAGCTGGACTTCGAAATTCACATTTCCACATCAATGAGGAGAAGTTATGAAGCGTCGCAATAGCGCCATTGCCCTGGTGCTTTTGATTGCCCTTGGCTTCTCAAGCGCCCAAGGTGCAAGCTCAGCCACGGTTCGTACTTTGAACGAAAACTCGGCCAACAAGGTTTATGCCGTAAAAGTTGGATCGCATCTGACACTCACTCTTCATTCGATGTATTGGTCGTTAACTTCAGTGCCTAAGAGTTCTGGAGTGGCTCAGGTTGGTGGCGTGTTGTCAAAGCCAATTCTTCCTGGACCTACAGCCCCCAATGGTTGTGGCCTTCCGGGAATGGGGTGTGGCACGCAAACCTGGAATTTTGTGGCGAAGAAGGTTGGCACTTTTTCGATCGCAGCCTCGCGCACCAGTTGTGGCGAAGCGTTGCAGTGCACTGGCACTCAAGGAGAATATGTGGTCAGGATTCAAGTAAAAAAGTAGCTTCTCCACAGGTATACATGACTCCACAATCAAATCTGAATTTCGATTTTTAGCGTCGACTAAAAAATAACCTCGCCCCTTGTGGCGTACAAACAGAATCTTGGCCGAACTGGCGAGAACCTCGTGGCTGACTTTCTTTCCAGCCAAGGCAATCGCGTTCTCGAACGTAACTGGCGGGTTCGAGAAGGTGAAATTGATTTGGTCGCTCTCAGCCCAACTGGGGTAATTCGATTTGTAGAAGTGAAGACTCGTTCGTCGCAAAAATTTGGGCATCCGCTAGAGGCAATCGACTCCCAAAAAGCTATGCGATTGCAGCGACTAGCTTTGGCTTGGCTCTCCACCCACCAGCGCCTAGGAGCCGAGTATCAGATTGATTGCGCAGCAGTTCTCACATCGAGCAATGGCGCCTTTGAAATTGACTATCGAAGTGCGATCCTCTAATTGAGTATTTCGACAACGCTATCGGTGGCGCTGATGGGATTGGAAGGTCATCTCATTACGATCGAAGTCGACGTCGCCGACGGGATTCCCAGTTTTACTCTCCTCGGCCTTCCTGACGCCGCGCTCTCGGAATCGCGTGATCGCGTTAAATCAGCAATTATTAATAGCAATCTCGAGTGGCCACATCGCAAAGTAACTGTGGCGCTCTCGCCGGCATATCTGCCCAAGAGTGGTTCGAGCTTTGATCTGGCAATTGCCATGGCGATTCTTTTTTCCACTGGCACCATCACCGTGGATTCCCACCCACCAACGATATTTATTGGCGAACTCGGATTAGACGGTGAGGTACGTCCAGTTCGTGGGGTACTTCCTGCATTGTTGGCCGCCAGAGCACGAGGTATTGAACGTGCCTTCATTCCACACGTAAACGCCGCCGAATCCCATTTAGTTGAGAATCTGGATGTCATTCCGATTTCTTCGTTGGCGCAGGTGTATGGGTTCTATACACATGGGTTGTTGCCTGACCCTCTGGTGCGCGAAGAACTCACCTGTGAATCTGCCGAAATCCTCGATATGGAAGATCTAGCTGGGCAAGAGGGAGCTCGTAAGGCTTTGGAAGTGGCCGCTATTGGAGGACACCACCTTCTGTTGATGGGTCCACCGGGTACAGGCAAAACTATGCTGGCACAACGCTTTCCTTCGATTTTGCCCGCACTGACACAAGAAGAATCCTTGGAAGTTACCGCCATCCACTCTGTTGCTGGAAAAATGTTTCTTCCCGGCTCGAGCATCCCTCGACCTTTCATTGCTCCTCACCACTCAACTACGGCGCCAGCCATGGTTGGTGGTGGGGCTCATGTAATTCGTCCCGGTGCGTGTTCCTTAGCCCATCACGGAGTTCTTTTCATTGATGAAGCCCCCGAGATGTCGCCTGGAGTTCTTGACGCGCTCCGGCAACCTTTGGAATCAGGCGAAGTCACGATCACCAGATCCATCGGAACGATTTCTTACCCAGCTAACTTTCTCTTGGTGCTCGCGGCAAATCCTTGCCCGTGTGGCAATTTTGCCGGGAAGGGCAGAGGTTGCACTTGCTCGGCGTTACAAGTGCGTCGATACCTGCAGAAAATTTCCGGACCTTTGATGGATCGCATTGATATCCGCATCTTCGTGGATCCGCCCAGCAGAGTAGAGATGTTACAAACCACCATGGGCGAGAAAAGTGCAATTGTTCGTGCGAGAGTCGAAACTGCGCGAGCTCGATCTGCCAAACGTTTTTACGGTTTGGGTTGGCAACTCAATTCGCAGATCCCAGCCAAAGCGCTACGTAAAGATTTTCGAGCGGAAAAACCAGCCATGAACTTGTTGCACGATGAACTAGAGCGAGGGCTCCTCAGCGCACGTGGCGTGCACAAAGTATTAAGAGTGGCTTGGAGTCTGTGCGACTTACGTGCTGGATCTATACCAACCCAAGAAGATGTCCACGAGGCCCTTTCCTTACGAAGTTCGCTGCGGGCGGGCTTATGAGCCAGGTAATCTCTCATTCCAAATTACGGCTCTTTGATGCTATCGAAGGTGGATCTACCTTTTGGCTAAATGAGATTTCACTTTATGGCAGCGATGCTGTCCTGACTAAGATTCTTGAAGGTAGCTACGAAGGAATATCGGAATCCTCAGCTCGAATTCGTCAACGGCTGCGACAGAAAGATGTGGCTCAATTACTTCAACAGATCGAAGAATCCCAGGCCCTATTTATCTCCAGCGAGTCTCATGTTTGGCCAACTCAATTGGAGGCGCTGGCTGCACCACCTATCGGGCTCTTAGTAAAAGGCAATCGCGCTTTGCTTACAGAAATGGATCGCTCGCTCTCTCTTGTCGGTACCCGAAATCCTTCTGATTACGGCGTTCGAATAGCAGGGGATTTTGCAATTGGTGTAACAGACCATTCGTGGTCTGTTGTCAGCGGCGGAGCATACGGAATCGATGCCACTGTTCACCGTGCAGCACTACTTAATGACGGTGCCACGGTGGCGGTATTGGCGGGCGGCTTCAATCACAACTATCCGGCCGCGCATTCAGATCTCTTTGCAGAAATTGCCCAGGAGGGTCTTCTCATTTCAGAAGTAATGCCAGATGTTCCCGCCGAACCTTTTAGGTTTCTGACGCGAAATCGCATTATCGCCGCGCTTTCTCGAGGAACGGTGGTGATTGAGGCGGCTTATCGCAGCGGCTCACTGCGCACGGCCCGCGACGCCGCCGAGATTTTCCGTCAAGTGATGGCAGTCCCTGGTCCCATAAATTCTCCCACCAGTGCTGGCTGTCATCGTCTAATCGCCGAGAGATCGGCTGAACTCGTGACTTCCATCTCCGATGTCTTGGAATTGGTTAATCCATTGGGTTCTTAGTGGGAGACTTGCCCCATGTCGAATGAAATGGCGCCTTTAGCGCAAAGTATTGACGATCAACATCGCGCAGGATTTGTTGCGATCGTCGGTCGCCCTAATACTGGTAAGTCGACTCTAGTTAATGCGATGGTGGGCGAGAAGATCGTTATTACCTCGCCACATCCCAATACAACTCGAAACCCTATTCGTGGAATCATTTCGCGCCCGACCTTTCAAATGATCGTCGTTGATACTCCAGGAGTTCATAAACCAAAGACTCTCCTCGGAACTCGACTCAATGCCATGGTTTCGGAAAATCTCGAATCCGTGGATGCCGTTGTTCTCTGTTTGCCGGCGGACGAGGCAATTGGACTGGGAGATGAATTCATCGCCAAACAAGTTGCTGGGCAGAAGCGAATTTATATTGCTGCGACGAAGACCGACCGCGTTAAGCCCGAGCAACTGATGCAGCACCTCATGGCCATCTCTGAATTTGCTCAAAAATTAGGGATCTCTTTCCAAGAGATCGTTCCGCTTTCGGCCAAGAATTCAGAACAAACCGAACTCTTGCTCGAGCTTCTCGTTTCCAGTCTGCCACTTTCGCCATCTCTTTACCCTGAAGATATATCTACAGATCAAGCGCAAGAATTAATGATTACCGAACTTATTCGCGAAGTTGCCATTGCTGACCTCTATGAAGAGTTACCTCATTCTGTCATGATCACCATTGATGAGATGAGCGAACGTGAAGGCAAAAACTTCTTTGATATTCATGCCACGATCCACGTCGAGCGAGATAGCCAGAAATCCATCATTATCGGCCCCCAAGGGACGCGCCTGAAGGCAATCGGTATAAAATCTCGCCTAGCGATCGAAGGACTTCTTGGAGCCAAAATTTTCCTGGGCTTGCATGTGAAAATTTCCAAAGAATGGCAACGTGACCCTAAAGCCTTGTCCCGAATGGGTTTTACCGAAAGATAATTAACTGCTTGATTTTGCTTTTCGGCCCGCGAAATATGACCCCAATAACACCAAAGGCAATCCAATAGCGATTCCTGCTGTTAATGGCTCACCGAGCAACACCACGCCGAGCACTACAGCAAAGGCAGTATTCAAATAGGTCACGAGCGAAGCCCGAGCTGGTCCGATATCGCTCATCAGTTTGAAGAAGAGAATGAACGCGCTAGCGGTGGAGAAAAGCCCGAGCGAAAGGACCGAGAGTAAGGCTTTATGTGAAGGTAGATGCGTAGGCGCCTGGACGATGGCGAAAGGAAGATAAAAGAGCGCTGTGGTCGCCATGGCAACGCCATTGATGGCGATTCCACTTACCTGTGGGATCTTTCGATTGACCCTAATAACGGCCCACGCATACCCAATCGCTGCCAGGATAATCATGCCAATCGATAAAAAGCTTTGTTTTTGCGAGAAAGTTTCGATCCCGACGACAAGAACTACTCCGATAAAACCTACAACCAAACCGAAGAGACGCTTAGCGTGCCAAACAGTTCGATCACCGTGGAACGAGGAAATGATCGTAGACCAAATAGGAACGGTAGCCACAAGGAGTCCAGCAAGCCCGGAAGAAAGTTTCTTTTCGGCAGTGGTGATAAGAATCCAAGGACCGATCATTTCGGCTACGGCGTAGGGGAGGACATGTCGATAATTTCGAAGTGCATCCATCAGGACGCCTTTTCGAAGGGCAATCGGAACAAGAATGAGCGAGCCAATAAAGACTCGAGCGAAAACGATATCTGCTGGTGCAATCTCTTTTACTGCGACTTTCATAAAGAGATAAGGAATGCCCCATAGTAAACCGACAGCAAGGAATAAGAACCAACTTTTTCGAGACATGTGCTTACTTCGCGCGAGAATCTATAACGAAGCGGTAAA
Organism: Actinomycetota bacterium; assembly: GCA_947371865.1. Taxonomy (GTDB): domain Bacteria; phylum Actinomycetota; class Actinomycetes; order Nanopelagicales; family Nanopelagicaceae; genus CAIMZW01. Next base: position 36,750 of record CANBRH010000003.1, on the reverse strand, counting down.
GATCCTCAGTTTGCGTAGCAATGGCATCCCATCCGAAATCGGCGATTGCACGTTTACGTCCTGCTAGGCCGTAGTCCGCCAATTTCTGGGGATTGTTCATCAGCTCGGTGATCTTGGCAGATAATGCCGATTCAAACTTGGGGCCATCTCCGTCGTAGTCGACTAGGTCTCCAGTAACGCCATTAACGACTACTTCCGGAATCCCGCCAACTCGAGAGGCCAGAACGGCGGTTTGGCATGCCATAGCTTCAAGATTGACGATTCCAAGAGGTTCATAGACCGAAGGGCAGATAAAAAGATCGGCGCTAGAGAGCAGTGCCGCTACTTCAGGCTGAGGCAACATCTTCTCTTGCCACCATACGTTCTTGCGGGTCGCTTGAAGTGTGGCGATGAGTTCGGAAATTTCAGCACCGATGGCGGGTTCGTCCGGATTGCCTGCCGCTATTACTAAACCGATATCAGGTGAGACGTTTTCCCATGCGCGCAGCAGATGACCCAATCCTTTTTGGCGAGTTATGCGCCCAACAAATATCGCATATCTACCCGTGATGCCTAAGCTTTCCAACAACGCTGCGTCGGTCCGTGGTGAGTATTTCTGAGTATCAACGCCATTTAAAATTGTATGAATCTTCGCGGGATCAAGCTTTGGATAGGCTCGCTCAATATCTTTTTTCATGCCATTGCTCACAGCGATGATGGCATCAGCCGCTTCGTAGGCAGTTTGTTCAGCCCAGGAGGAGAGACGGTATCCGCCACCGAGCTGCTCAGCCTTCCACGGGCGATCGGGTTCAAGTGAGTGGGCGGTAATCACGTGAGGGATGCCATACAAAAGGCTGGCATAGTGGCCGGCCATATTGGCATACCAAGTGTGGGAATGGACTAAGTCGACTCTTGAAAGATTTTGTGCAATTTCAATGTCGGTGACAAACGCTTGGAGAGCGGGATTCAAGTTATTCATAGATTCAGGTAATGGATATCCAGTGGCATCAGTACGGATTTCACCAAAACAATGGACGTCGACCTCAATATTTTTTTGAAGGCTCTGGGTCAGTTGAAGTGCATGAACCCCGGCCCCACCATAGATATGAGGAGGCCACTCCTTGGTCACTAACCCAATGCGCATCTGTATTGCCGCCCCTTTCGGACTATTCGCCGATGGGAGTCTAACGCTATCCTTTCGGCCATGGCCCGCCTCGAACTCCCCTTAGGCATTGTTCTCGCTGGTGGCGAAGGCAAGCGCTTAATGCCGCTGACCGCCGACCGCGCCAAGCCCGCCGTTCCATTTGGTGGTGCTTATCGGCTGATTGATTTTGTGCTCTCAAATTTAGTAAATGCTGACATACGTAAAATCGCAGTATTGACCCAATATAAATCTCATTCACTCGATCGCCACATAACGACCACGTGGCGCATGTCTACCTTGCTCGGCAATTACATCACTCCAGTTCCAGCCCAGCAGCGCCTTGGCCCACGTTGGTATACCGGCAGCGCCGATGCAATTTTGCAAAACTTTAATTTGATTCACGATGAAAATCCTGACCACGTTTTAGTTTTCGGCGCTGACCACGTTTATCGCATGGATCCAGCACAAATGTTTGATTTCCATTTGGAAACCGGAGCCGGCATAACCGTGGCTGCAATTCGAGTAAAACGTTCGGAGGCATCCGAATTTGGCGTCATCGAACTTGCTGACGATGGCATCACCATCAAGGCTTTCCATGAAAAGCCTGCTAACCCTCCTGCAATGCCGGGCAATCCCGAATATTCCTTGGTGTCGATGGGTAACTATATTTTTAAGCGCGATGCGATGGAAGAAGCGCTCATCCTGGATTCAGAAGACCTTGAAAGTCGGCATGATCTCGGAGGAAACATCATTCCGATGATGACGGCCATGGGTGTTGCTCGTGCATACGATTTTGCCAACAATATTGTGCCCGGCGAAACCGAGCGCGATAAAGGTTACTGGCGAGATGTAGGAAGTATCGATGCTTACTACGACGCACACATGGATTTAGTCTCGATTCATCCAATTTTCAATTTATACAATCGTGAATGGCCACTGCTAACAAATCCACCATCATTGCCACCCGCCAAGTTTTCCGAAAATGGTTCTGCCGTGGATTCGATTGTTGGAGCTGGGTCGATTATTGCTGGTGGCCGAATGGAACGCACCGTGTGCTCATTTGATGTATCTGTAGCCAACAATGCGCTCGTTCAGGGATCGGTGTTGATGCCATCAGTCCGAATTGGATCAGGTGCCATTATTCGCAACGCGATTTTAGATAAAAATGTCATCGTTGAACCTGGAGCCCAGGTAGGCGTCGATCACGAAAGAGATCGTCAACGCTTCACCATATCCGAAGGCGGAATAGTCGTCGTGGGCAAAGGCACCACGATCACAGCCCACTGATCTTTCCCCAGCGCGCTTCGTTCTCGCTAAAAAACAGTCGCCAGATACAGATAGGGTGACAAAGTGAGTGAAATTTCTGCAACTGTGCGCTCTGCTCTTGATGCCGCTGTTGAAGCTATCGGCGGTCAAGCCCGCGAGGGACAGATTGAGATGGCCGAAGCTGTTGCAAACGCTCTTTCAGATCGGCATCATCTTCTCGTTCAGGCCGGTACCGGTACCGGCAAATCTCTGGCTTATTTGGTTCCAGCCTTGGTTCACGGCAAGAAAGTCTTGGTCGCCACCGCGACTCTCGCGCTACAACGCCAATTAGTTGAGCGCGACTTACCTCGAATCCAACCTGCACTAGAAAAAGAGCTTGGTCGAGATCTGACATTCGCGGTCTACAAAGGTGTCGGAAACTATCTCTGTTTACAGAAGATGAATAGCGACATCTCCGATCCTGATAGCGAAATTTTGTTAGAGATTTCATCTTTGGAAAAAGATGCCAAGAAACTCCGTGCATGGGCAACAATGCCTGGAGTCTCCGGCGATCGTGATGATGCTCCCGAAGTAGATCGTCGAGTTTGGTATGCAAACTCTGTCTCTGGTCGTGAATGCATGGGCAAGGATGAGTGTTCATTCGGCTCTCAATGTTTTTCGGCCAACGCAAAAACCAAAGCCCAAAGCGCAGACGTAGTGGTCACCAATCACACTTTGCTAGCGATTGAAATTGTAGATTCACATCCCATCTTGCCCGAGCGAGATGCGGTGATTCTGGATGAAGCCCACGAATTCATGGATCGCACGACTCAAGCCGTAACCGAAGAGCTTTCTGCCGGTCGGGTCGAGCGAGCCGCCAAGATGGCCAAGAAGCACCTTCCCGGGAAAGTGGCCGATGCTCTGGGAAAGGCTGCCGATGCCTGTGCCGAAGCGATTGCAGATTTCGCAGATGACGTTAGATCCGATCAATCCCTCAGTGGTCGACTTCCCGATCTACCCGCACAACTAGAAGCACCTATTCGAAAAGTAAAAGAAACGGCTCAAGCCTTGGTTAATCAGATCACCAAGGATTCAGAGATTTTGGATCCTGATGCCCAAGCTGAACGCATCCGCGTCAAAGGCGCTGTCAATGAGATTCTGCAAATTGTCACAAAGATGCTGCGCCCCGGAGCCGCTCAAGTACTGTGGTTTGATCCCACATTTTCCACTCTTCACCTAGCGCCGCTGGATGTATCTGCGGTATTGCGCCAAAACTTACTTACTCGGACCCCAGTTATTGCCACAAGCGCAACCCTCTCTGTGGGAAAGAATTTTGATGCGATAGCGCGTGCGATTGGTTTTATTGAGAGCGGCCCGGCTTCGAAGGTGAAATCTTCCGAGGACTCCGAAGAGGATGCATTTGATTCTTACGGCGAGCTAGATCCATCTAATGTCCAAATGTTGGATGTGGGGTCTCCCTTTGATTTTGCCAATCAAGGGATGCTCTACCTTCCCAAACATCTTCCCGAACCTGGTCGCGATGGACCATCGAAAGAAGTTTTAACCGAGCTCGGCGAACTCATCGAAGCTGCTGGTGGTCGCACCTTGGCGCTCTTCTCTTCTTGGCGCGGCGTCGAACTTGCCGATAGTCATCTCCGTTCAGTTTTGGCCGAGCTCAAGATCCCGATTATTACTCAAAAACGTGGTGACAGCGTCGGTTCCCTCGTCGATCGCTTTGCCAAAGAACCTACTTCGGTTTTGCTCGGAACTATTTCGCTCTGGCAGGGAATTGATGTTCCAGGACCTGCATGCACTTTGGTAGCCATCGATCGGATTCCCTTTCCACGTCCCGACGAGCCGGTCATGAGCGCGCGAGCTGCCCAAGCAGATGCTTCTGGAGGAAGCGGGTTTATGCAGATCAGTTTGCCCCGTGCCGCACTTTTGCTCTCGCAAGGTACCGGCCGATTGATCCGCTCGATTGATGATCGCGGAGTGGTGGCGATTTTGGATTCACGGATTGTGACAAAGCGCTACGGCTCGGTGCTGCTTAATTCCATGCCGCCTTTTTGGCGCACTAGCGATGGTGCAATTATTAAAGATTCGCTGCGCCGCTTACACACGCAGTTCTCGGAGGATGGGCAATAACTCTGGCCAAGTATTGGCAAAGCTGGGATGAAGATTTTTATTGACGACATCCTCGAACTTCACCCATTCCACTTGTTGAGATTCATCGTTTTGCTCGTGGGCAACTAAGGAGGTATCTGCAGAGGCAATAATGGTGTCGTAACGCCAATTTCCATGGTTATCTTCGAATCTTCTTAACGGGTGCAGCAGGTGGGGTTCCATTCCAATTTCTTCTACGGCCTCACGAATTGCGGCTTCGGTTACGGTTTCGTGCGAGTCGCGAGCCCCGCCCGGAATTCCCCACGTATCCCCGTTATGGACCCACGGCGCACGGTGTTGAAGAAGAACAGCTCCATCACGAAAGAGCAAGAGCCCAGCGGCGCCATGTAGCCCCCAATGGCGATGGCCACAATTGCACTCCACCCAACCGTCTCCATCGCGATGTGCCACGACTCTAGAGTGGCACGAATTTCTCAAGTGCGCCCGTGAGGTTCTCCACAGATTTCTACGTTGTCACTGTGTGATCACAGCACCTGATTTAGGGTGCCGTTCATGCGCAAATTCTTCGCACTCTCCCTCGTTATTTTGTGTATCCCTGCACCGGCTCTCGCTGCCAATTGCACGGGTAAGACCTGCATTGATGTCTCCACCGATCCGGCGAAAGGTGGCATTGTTATTACGGCTACCCAGAATTCGCCTGGAAGCACCCCAAAGCCGAAAGTGCACAGAACGCCAAGGCCAGTTCGGACCTACCATCCGCCTGTCCAACGGATGAGGCCAAAACCTTCTCCCAGCAGTACCAAACACATTGCCACTAAGAAAGTCATTCGCCGCGTCAGCAGCGCCGCCAAAACTTTCACGCCTAAAGTCGTCGCTGCAGTTTCGCTGAGCGACTCTTTGACCAAGCTAATTCCGCTGCGAAGTGTTTACTCTCAACCCGCGGGCGCGGCACTTACGCAAGTGCCAGTGGTCTTTTGGAGCGACACCGCATCTTTCTTTTCTACAGCGGCAAATATTTTGGGTATCGCGGTAGGAGTCTCACTTCACCCCCATTTTGAATGGGATTTCGGCGATGGTGCACATCTGCAGACCAGTAGACCAGGCTCGGCATATCCGTTGGGCGAAATTTCGCATGTTTACTCAAGGTCCGGTCGGTATCAAGTTCGCCTGACAATCTCGTGGTCTGGAACGTGGAGCGCTGGTGGCAATGTATTTCCAGTTTTAGGTGATGTAATTGTGCAAAATTTCTTCCTCGATCTTGTCGTGGCTCCGGGACCAACACGCTACCTCAAGTAATCACATCTCAGTTTTCTCCACAGGAAAGCTTGTGGCTTCATCAGGGGCCCGCGAAATTCTCAAGGCTCTAGCCATGACAACACTTACTTCACCTCATGATTTGCTTGCTGCAGTTCCATTTCTAGTTGGATACCATCCCGCCAATTCCTTGGTTCTCATTTCTCTTCTTGATGAACGCATCGGATTGGCGATGCGCATTGATTTTCCCGAGGAGGTTGATCCCGACCAAATTGATTCCTTAGCCTCCCATTTGGTGCGCGAGAAATCAGATGGCGCTTTGATCGTTGCCTACCTTCCCGATTCGATATCGGAGAGCGACTATTTACTTACTCCACTTCAAGAAGCGATCGAACTTCGAGGTGTGCCGATTCGAGAATGCCTTGAAATCAAAAAGGGGTATTGGCGTTCACTTTTATGTGCCGACCCAGAATGTTGCCCACCATCCGGAAATCAGCTGCCTGAACTTTCTGAATCTCGCATTGTGGCAGAACAAGTTGTAAAGGGCAGACGGCTCCCTTATAAAGATCTTGATGAGTTGCGGTCTTCACTTACTTCTTTTAAATCCGACCCGGTGCTCAACAAAAAATTGCGAGCGGTTCCTGAAATTGATTACGACTCTCATGACGTGCGGGCATGCCAACGAAATGGTGCCGTGGCGGTTACCACCCTGTTGGCACAATTCCAGGCACATGGCCAAAGCGAGGATAAGGATTTAATTGCTCTGGTCCTGGCTCGACTTCAGGATTTGCAGGTCCGTGATTACGCGATGGGAATTACCACCAGCGAAAATATCGATGCACTCCAATCCATGTGGCACTGGTTAATGCGGGTGGCGCCTAAGGGCTATATCGCCCCTGCTGCCACTCTCTTCGCGGCGCTGGCCTATGAAAATGGCGATGGCGCCTTGGCGGGCCGGGCACTCGACCGGGCTTTTGAGGACGATTTAACGTATTCGCTGGCAAAGCTACTTCGTCGAGTTTTTGCCGCGGGTTGGCCACCCGAGAGTTTTACGAAAATGAGAGGTGAGCTGCACCCAAAGATCTGCGCCGCCATCTTTGGCGAGTAACATCAGATCCATGATTGTAGGTATCCCTAAAGAAGTAAAAAATAATGAATTTCGCGTCGCAGCCACTCCTTCGGGAGTTCACGCTTTTGTAACTGCTGGCCACTCGGTACTGGTTGAGACCAGCGCTGGTGTTGGATCGGCGATCTCAGATGCCGACTACGAGAAGGCCGGAGCCACCATTGTCGCTACCGCAGATGAAGTGTGGGCAAGGTCAGATCTCATCATGAAAGTCAAAGAGCCGATTGCGATCGAATATCCGCGTATGCGTTCTGGGCAAATTCTTTTTACCTACCTTCACCTGGCGGCCAGTCGAGAATGTACCGATGCCATTATCAAGAGCGGTATCACAGCGATTGCCTACGAAACCGTTGAAATAAATCGCCATCTTCCTCTGCTTGCTCCCATGAGCGAAGTTGCAGGTCGAATGTCGATTCAAGTTGGCGCCGCGACATTGCAGAAAAGCGCCGGCGGTCGCGGAGTTTTGCTAGGGGGAGTCCCAGGAGTGAAACCTGGCAAGGTGGTCATTCTGGGCGGTGGCGTCGTGGGCGTTGCCGCAGCAACTATTGCATTAGGTATGCGTGCTGATGTCACGATTTTGGATCTCAATTTGGCTCGTTTGGGCGAAATCGACAATCTCTTTGCTGGTCAGGTACGAACCTTGGCTTCCTCCGCCTATGAAATTCAGGCTCAACTTGAAGAAGCTGATTTAGTTATTGGTGCGGTTCTAGTTCCTGGCGCCAAGGCTCCAAAATTAGTCACCGATCAACTCGTTGCTAACATGAAACCCGGAAGTGTTTTAGTCGATGTGGCGATCGATCAGGGCGGATGTTTTGAAGGTTCGCGCGCGACCACACATACCGACCCAACATTCCCAGTCCATAACTCGTTGTACTACTGCGTTGCCAATATGCCCGGGGCCGTTCCCGCAACTTCCACCTTTGCACTGGCCAATGCCACTATTCGCTACGCCCTGGCCCTGGCCAATAAAGGCTGGGAGAAGGCGCTTGCTGATGATCCTGCTCTTGGAGCTGGTCTTAACGTTCATCAAGGAAAGATTTACTACGAAGCGGTGGCCCACGCTCACGGTCTTTAGGTTCCCCTACTTCTAGTTAACATGACCGTAACCTGGTCTGGAGAGAATTGACCTCATGAGCGATGAGATCTCCCGCCAAGAAGAGTTTGTACTGCGCACCCTAGAAGAACGCGGTATCCGCTTTGTCCGATTGTGGTTTACCGATGTTCTGGGTTTTTTGAAGTCGGTTGCCATCGCTCCCGCCGAACTCGAGAACGTTTTTGCTGAAGGCATTGGTTTTGATGGCTCGGCGATTGAAGGATTTGCGCGCGTCACCGAATCGGACATGTTGGCTAAACCAGATGCCTCTACTTTTGCCGTCCTGCCTTGGCGCACTGAGGCTCCCGGTGCTGCGCGTATGTTCTGCGATATCGCATCGCCCAACGGTCAACCTTCACCAGCCGACCCGCGTAATGTATTGAAGCGCACGTTAAGTAAGGCCGGCGAAATGGGCTTTACCTGTTACACCCATCCAGAGATGGAATTTTTTCTTTTCGCTAAACCACCAGTTGCAGGTGAAATTCCAGTTCCGGTTGATTCAGGTGGATATTTTGATCAAACCCCCTCGATTGTTGGACATGATTTCCGTCGCCAAGCAATCACCTTATTGGAGGCGATGGGCGTTTCGGTGGAGTTCAGCCACCACGAAGCCGCACCAGGGCAACAAGAAATCGATCTTCGCTATGCCGATGCTTTAAGCACCGCTGACAACATCATGACATTCCGTCACGTGGTGAAAGAGGTCGCCTTGGATCAAGGCTTCCATGCATCGTTTATGCCTAAACCTTTTACCGATCACCCAGGTTCGGGAATGCACACGCACTTCTCTCTTTTCAGTGGCGAAGAGAATGCTTTTTATGAAGAAGGTGCACCACATCAACTTTCCGCTGTCGGGCGTTCGTTCATCGCTGGAATATTGAATCATGCTCGCGAGTTCACAGCTATCACCAATCAATGGGTTAACTCCTACAAACGTTTAACCGGTGGGGGCGAAGCTCCTGCCCTGGTGACTTGGGGTCACAGCGATCGCTCCTCCTTGGTGCGGATTCCTTCCTACAAACCGAAAAAAGAGAACTCAACCCGAATTGAAGTGCGCTCGCCAGATTCAGCTTGTAATCCCTATTTAGCCTTTGCCGTCATCATTGCCGCCGGTCTCAAAGGCATTGAAGCTGGGTACGAACTTGAAGAGTCGGCCAATCCTGAGAATCTGCCCACCAATCTCGATGAGGCAATAACTGCCATGGAATCCAGCGCCCTAGTACGGGAAACCTTAGGCGAAGAAGTCTTTGAATACGTTTTACGGAACAAACGCTCCGAATGGGCCGATTATCGCCGTCAGGTGAGCGCATTTGAGCTGGATCGATATTTGCCCGTTCTGTAATTAGGGATATACCCTTTTGCCATGAGCAGCCTCTTCACATCACTCCTCCTTCGCTGCCGCGGCGGGGCCAACTAACCGGTCACCTCGCCCGCGGGTTTTGGTTGTGCCGGTAAACACCAAATCCCGTGAACGCCTTACAGAGGAGTAAAAAATGAATTTTCCAGATCAAATCCCCAGCGCAATGCCAATTCATCGCTATGCCCCTTTTATTCCAGTTGATTTAGCCGATCGCACTTGGCCAACTAAGCAAATTACCAAAGCGCCGCAATGGTGTTCGGTTGATCTGCGTGACGGAAATCAAGCGCTGATAGATCCTATGGATGCACCTCGCAAGCTTGCGATGTTCAAGTTATTAGTGTCGATGGGCTACAAAGAGATCGAAGTCGGATTCCCTTCCGCCAGCCAGACCGATTTCGATTTCGTTCGACGCATCATCGAAGAAGATTTGATTCCAGGTGACGTCATCATTCAAGTACTGACACAGGCTCGCGAACCGTTAATACGTCGGACATATGAAGCAATCAAAGGTGCCAAGCAAGCCGTCGTGCATCTCTATAACTCGACATCGACTCTGCAACGCCGCGTGGTCTTCGGGCTAGATAAAGATGGCATCAAAAAGATTGCAACCGATGGTGCTGAACTCTGCTTGCGTCTGACTGATTCAGTGCCCGGAACAGTGGTTTCCTTCGAATATTCGCCCGAGTCTTACACTGGCACCGAGTTAGAGTACGCAGTTGAAGTGTGTAATGCTGTCAACGATATCTGGCGTCCAACTCCTGAGTGGAAGAGCATTGTCAATCTTCCTGCCACCGTTGAGATGGCGACACCGAATGTTTATGCCGATTCGATCGAGTGGATGCATCGCAATCTTGCTTATCGCGATTCAGTAGTCCTGAGCCTGCATCCTCACAATGATCGCGGTACCGGAGTTGCTGCGGCCGAACTTGGATACATGGCTGGCGCCGATCGCATCGAAGGTACGCTCTTCGGAAATGGTGAGCGCACGGGAAATGTTTGCTTGGTAACTCTTGGCCTTAACCTTTTCAGCCAAGGGATCGATCCACACATTGATTTTTCCAATATTGATGAAGTCCGTCGTACGGTCGAGTACGCAAACCAACTTCGAGTTCCAGAACGACATCCTTATGGTGGTGATTTGGTCTTTACCGCATTTTCCGGCTCCCATCAGGATGCGATTAAAAAGGGATTTGAACATCTAGAACGCGACGCCAAAGCTGCTGGCAAGTCGATTGCGAATCAGTTATGGGCCGTGCCATATCTTCCAATTGATCCCAAAGATATTGGTCGTTCCTACGAGGCTGTGATTCGTGTTAACAGCCAGTCCGGCAAGGGCGGGGTCGCGTATTTGATGAAGAACGAGCATCACCTCGATCTTCCCCGACGTCTGCAGATTGAATTTAGCCAGGTAGTCCAGTCCAAGACGGATGAAGAAGGTGGCGAGGTTTCTGCCGATGACCTTTGGAATATTTTTGAGGACGAATACTTGCCTTCAAAAAGCAATAACTGGGGACGTTTTCGCCTAGATGGTCTGTCGCAATCTTCGCACTTGGATGAAGATGTTCACCTCACAGTTGAACTCGCTGACTCTGGAACTGTCCACTCACTCAAAGGAACGGGCAACGGCCCTATCGCAGCTTTCGTTGCAATTATGAGCGAGCACTTGGCGCCTATGAACGTGCGAGTTCTGGATTATTACGAACACGCACTCTCCGCAGGTGGAGATGCCAAAGCGGCTGCATACCTTGAATGTGAGGTAGGGGATCGAGTCTTCTGGGGCGTTGGAATCGACCCCAGCACAACGACAGCTGCACTCAAAGCCGTAATTTCGGCTGTAAATCGCGGCCAGCGCACAGTTATATCCCTCTAAATTTCCGCTGTAACCGTTACGGTGTAATCCGTGGCTCTCTATCGTGATCAAGCGATCGTCCTTCGCACCCAGAAATTGGGCGAGGCCGATCGCATCATCACGCTCTTTACGCGCGACCACGGCCGCCTTCGGGCGGTCGCCAAAGGGGTAAGACGCACTAAATCCCGATTTGGTGCACGTCTTGAACCCACCAGTTATGTCGACCTGCAGTTATATACCGGCAAGACATTTGATGTCGTAACTCAAGCCGAGAGCATTGAAAATTTCGGCGATGCCCTGACTGCTGACTACCAGCAGTGGACAGTTGCATCCGCTATTTTGGAATCAGCTGAACGTTTTACTCAACAAGAGCACGAACCGGCTTTGCAGCAATTCTTACTTGTTGTGGGTGCCCTGAAAGCGTTGGCACATAACACCTACGACCCTTCTCTGATTCTGGATGCTTATCTGTTGCGATCCCTCTCGGTTGCGGGATACGCCCCTTCACTTACTACCTGTTCGCGATGCGACAAGCCTGGACCACATAAATATTTTTCTCTCGTGGGTGGCGGAAGTGTCTGCCTTGATTGCAAGCCCTCGGCTGCAGCAACTCCCACCATAGATACTTTGCAACTCATGTCCGATTTACAGACCGGCGATTGGGAGAGTGCGGTTACCAGCGAACTTCGCCATCGCCGCGAGGCATCTGGATTGATTGCGGCTTATCTGCAGTGGCATCTCGAACGCGGATTGCGAAGTCTGCCATTAGTGGAAAGAGCCTAAACATGGCCAAGAAATATCTAGCGCCATCACCTCATCCATCTGGTGCAAAGCCTCCGAAACTTCCAGCATCTGCCATCCCACACCACGTTGCAGTAGTGATGGATGGCAATGGCCGCTGGGCTAAGGCGCGCGGTTTACCACGAACAGCGGGACATGAAGCTGGAGAGGCATCCCTGCTTGACCTAGTTCATGGCGCTATCGAAATCGGCGTCAAAGAGGTAAGCGCCTATGCCTTCTCCACTGAAAATTGGAAACGCACACCTGAGGAAGTCCGATTCCTCATGGGATTTAATCGCGATGTGATCCGGCGTCGGCGCGATGAAATGAACGACATAGGGGTGAGGGTGCAATGGGCAGGCAGACCGCAAAAATTATGGTCGAGCGTTATAAAAGAGCTTGAAATTGCGCAAGAAATGACTAAAACCAACTCCGTGCTCACTCTTAATATGTGTGTCAATTATGGCGGTCGCGCTGAAATAGTCGATGCCGCACGCGAGATTGCAGAACTGGCGGCCAAGAAGAAGATCAAACCGGAGCAGATTACCGAGAAATTATTTGCCGCCCACCTCTATCAACCCAAGATGAGCAATGTTGACTTGTTCTTGCGCTCTTCCGGTGAGCAGCGCACCAGCAACTTTCTACCTTGGCAATCGGTTTATGCAGAGATGGTTTTTATGGATGTTCTATGGCCAGATGTGGATCGACGAACACTTTGGAAAGCCATTGAAATATATGCTGAACGAGAACGAAGGTTTGGAAGGGCTTAACTAGCAGTCGCTGCAAATTCCGAAAATTTCAGCAGTATGACCAATCTCGCGAAAACCATTCTCGTCGCCAGATTTCTGTGCCCATTTTTCAATGGCACCGCCCTCGATTTCAACGGTCTTTCCACAGTTCTTGCAGACTAAGTGATGGTGATGCGAGTCGCCACATAAACGGTAGATCGCTTCACCATCATCTTTGCGCAAAATATCTACTGATTTATCGTTGACCAAATTCTGCAAGGTGCGATAAACAGTGGTTAAACCAATCGATTCCTGATTGCGTTTCAAAACTAAATGAAGCTCTTGTGCGCTGGCGAAACCACCGACTCGTTCCAGGGCTTGTAAAACCTTCGTGGCTGATTTGCTCATAACGTGGCAACTACTAACCACATGATGAGGACGCCAGAGAGAGTTGCCAACATAGTCATACGTGATGGGTGGCGCGAATGAGCTTCAGGCAAAATATGGGATGTAGCAATGTAGATAATAAATCCAGAGAAGATTGCTAAATAAATTGCCAACCAACTGCTGCTGATAGAGAGCGCCCCACCAATGGCCGCGCCGCTGATACGGGCTACTGCGTCGATGATCAGCAATAATTTTCCGCGCGAGCTCCAAGCGCCACCTTTGATCAACAAGGCGACGGTGTTGAGGCCATCACTAAAGGCGTGAACGAGAAGTGCCAAGAAGACGGCAAATCCCAGAGCGTTGCTGACGTGGAAGGCCAACCCCAAAGCCATACCGTCGAGAAAGACATGGCCGGCCATCGCCAAGGAGCCAACGGCACCGGCAATATTTCCGTAATGCGTATGGTCATGGTCGTAGTCGGAATCTGCTGGCTCGTGGGATCCGGCGAATTGTTCGAAGAAGTGGAGTGCCAGAAATCCGCCAACAAAGGCAACGGTGACTGCGGGCAGCCCGCCTATGCGCAAAGTGGCGTTTGCAAAAACCTCAGGCATAAGATCAAATGCCACGAGTCCCAGTAAGAGCCCAGCTGAAAGTCCGAGAACCAGATGAAAACGGTCCTTGGAGCGCAACGCCACGGTGCCGCCGAGGGTGGTCGCCAAGACGGTAAAGGCGGCGAGAAGCACTGGGGCCATACGAGGATGGTAGCAAAAATGGAAATGGTTGTCATTTTCAATTTCTACCCGATAACCTTCGACCGTGATAGCAATCGCCCGTTTTCGTATCCCCGCCGCCCAGATTCAGCAATTTAGCGCTGATGCCGATATCGCCTTGGCCGCGCTGGCGGCCTGCGATGGCTTTGAATCAGGGGAGTTTGGGCAGAACACCGATGAGCCAGATCTTTGGGCGCTGGCCACTATCTGGAAAAACGTTGGCTCTTATCGGCGAGCTTTAAGCAATAATCGCGTCAAAATGGAAGCAGTTCCGATGCTGGCGCTGGCAATCGACGAGCCCGGAGCCTATACACGGTAAAATTCCAACTCTTGCGACCAGCAAGGAAGAGCCGACAGCCAGCCGGAAGAGAGAACAACATGGCCGCAGATAGATTAGACACCATCGTCAGCCTCGCAAAGCGACGCGGATTTGTATATCCATCCTCAGAAATCTATGGCGGTCTTCGTGCCGCCTGGGATTACGGCCCCTTGGGCGTAGAACTCAAAAATAATGTTAAGCGTCAATGGTGGAAGTCCATGGTTCAGGGTCGCGAAGATGTTGTCGGGCTTGATTCGTGTGTCATCTTGGCGCGCGAAGTATGGGAAGCATCTGGCCACGTTGAAACTTTTTCTGATCCACTGACTGAGTGCACCGCTTGTCACAAGCGTTATCGCGCAGATCATCTAGAAGAATCTTTTGAAGCCAAGAATGGTCGGGCACCTTCCTCGATGGATGAAGTTAACTGTCCCAACTGTGGCAACAAAGGAAAGTTCACCAACCCCAAGCAGTTTAGTGGTTTGCTGAAAACATATCTCGGCGCCGTGGAAGATGAATCGGGCTTGGCGTACTTACGTCCAGAAACTGCCCAAGGAATTTTTATTAACTTTGAAAATGTTGCGACGACTTCACGCAAGAAGCCACCCTTTGGAATTGGCCAAATTGGAAAATCCTTCCGCAACGAAATTACTCCAGGAAACTTCATTTTCCGTACTCGCGAATTTGAACAAATGGAAATGGAATTCTTCGTGGTTCCCGGTACCGATGAGGAATGGCACCAGTACTGGATTGATACTCGTTTGGCTTGGTACAAGAATCTTGGGATCAATCCCGATCGCCTTCGTTTATTCGAACACCCCAAAGAGAAGTTGTCGCATTACTCCAAGCGCACCGTGGATATTGAGTACAAATTCGAATTCACTGGCACCGAATGGGGCGAGCTGGAAGGCATTGCCAGCCGTACTGATTTCGATCTAAAAGCTCATGGCGCTGCTTCGGGCAAAGATCTCTCCTGGTTTGATCAAGAGAAGAACGAGCGCTGGGTTCCTTTCGTGATTGAACCTGCCGCAGGTGTTGACCGGTGCGCCTTAACTTTCCTCATGGATGCATTTACCGAAGACGAAGCCCCGAACTCCAAGGGCGAGATGGAAAAGCGTGCGGTGATGAAGTTGGATCATCGACTGGCTCCCGTAAAGGTGGCAGTCCTGCCGCTCTCACGTAACGCCGATTTATCGCCCAAAGCCCGCGATCTAGCAGCAGAATTGCGCCAAAACTGGAGCGTTGATTTTGACGATGCCGGTGCAATTGGTCGCCGCTACCGCCGCCAAGACGAAATCGGTACTCCTTATTGCATCACCATTGACTTCGATACTCTGGAAGATAACGCAGTCACTATCCGCGATCGCGACACGATGGCGCAAGAGCGCATTTCACTTGATCAGGTATCAGCATGGCTGGCGCCACGGTTGTTGGGGTGCTGAACCAAGCCACTTTAAATCCACTTCGTCTTCCGATCGCCAATGGCCAATTCGAAAATGACGAGGTGGTTCTCACCACGCCAGTCGTTTTGGCTCCCATGGCTGGGATCACTAACTCTGCCTTTCGAACGCTCTGTCGTGAGCAAGGTGCCGGGCTCTTTGTTTCAGAGATGGTCACCGCGCGCGCATTGATTGAACGCCATCCCGAGACGTTGCGCTTGATCACTCCAGGTAAAGGCGAAACTCCTAGATCGGTCCAGTTATACGGAGTCGATCCTAAAGTCGTTGGCCTAGCCGTTCGAATGTTGATGGACGAGA
The DNA here is from genome assembly GCA_947371865.1 of Actinomycetota bacterium. GTDB lineage: Bacteria > Actinomycetota > Actinomycetes > Nanopelagicales > Nanopelagicaceae > CAIMZW01. The sequence continues at coordinate 20,838 of CANBRH010000003.1, read as the reverse complement.
ATTTGGCCGACCATATCGATCTCAATTTTGGTTGTCCGGTTCCAAAAGTAACCAGACGCGGCGGCGGCGCTGCACTTCCTTTCAAGCGCCAACTCTTTTCCAACATTGTTTCTTCGGCAGTGAAAGCGGCTGCGCCTTTTGGTGTGCCGGTCACGGTCAAAATGCGCGTGGGAATCGACAGTGATCACCATACATATTTAGATGCCGCTTCTTCAGCAGCAGATGCAGGTGTTGCTTGGGTGGCACTTCATGCACGTACTGCTTCGCAAATGTATGAAGGCAACGCTGACTGGAGCGCAATCACACGCTTAGTTCAACATCTGGGACCTACTGGGGTACCGGTGCTGGGCAACGGTGACATATGGAGCGGTGCAGATGGTGTGCGCATGGTGGCTGAAACTGGATGTGCCGGTGTTGTAGTGGGACGAGGTTGCTTAGGCAGGCCTTGGCTTTTTGCAGATTTGGTGAGCGCCTTCCATGGATCCGATCAACGTAGTGAACCCACTCTCTTTGAAGTGCGTCAAATTATGTATCGCCATGGCGAATTGCTTGTCGAATTCTTTGAAAGCGAAGGCCGAGCCATGCGTGACTTGCGCAAACATATGGCTTGGTATCTGAAAGGCTTTCGAGTCCCGCGCGAGATCCGTTCGGCATGTGGGATGGTCTCTTCCCTCGGCGAGTTGGAATTCTTGCTAGCCCAATTGGAAGAACAGCCCTATCCAAGTTCAATCGGTGAATCCCCACGCGGGCGAAGCAGTCACGGTCGACCAGTCTCTCTTCCCGAGGGTTGGCTCAACGATCCTGATGAGATTCCTGCAATCACTATTGATGATTCTGTCTCTGGGGGATAGTGATGTTTGTATTCAAGTTTGCTAAACGTTTGATCACCGTCATCGTTCTCCTTATCGTGGTGGTGCCGTTGTATGTCGCCTCTCAAATATGGACCACCGGAACTTCTTCGCATGCAGTCGCCAGCGATGTCATTGTGGTTTTAGGTGCTGCGCAATTTAATGGCACTCCCACTCCGGTCTTGCAACTTCGAATTGATAAAGCATCAGAAGTATTTAAGAGTGGCTTGGCGAAAAAGATCATCACAGTTGGCGGGGGAGCGGTTGGCGATCGCACAACCGAAGCACAAAGCAGTGCAAATTCCTTGCGCGCCCACGGCATAGCTTCAAAGAATATTATCGTCGTGCCGATCGGACGAGATACTCTGACGAGCACCAAGAATTATGTGGCAGAAATGAAGAAGCACGGCTGGAAGAGCGTCATTGTCGTGACTGACCCGTTTCATTGTTACCGAGCAATCAGCATGGCAAAGGACTTAGGAGCAGCTGCAACCTGTGCTCCCGATAAGGGTCAGGCAAATCTCTGGAGTTCCTCGGGTGCCAGGTATGTGATTCGCGAAACCGGGGCATATTTGGCCTACAAAACCATTGATCGTATTGGTATCCACCTCTCGGATCACCTAAAGAACTAGAATCGATATCACTATGGTTCTTCGCGCAGCGCATGAGCATCCGGGATATAACGATGCCGATCGCGAACGTTTCTTAGATGAACCCGCCAAACGTCCGGGACGCACCGAATTTGCGCGCGACCGGGCCCGAATCATTCACTCCTTTGCTCTGAGGCGACTGGCGGCCAAAACTCAGGTGGCAGTTCCGTGGGCGGCTGATTTTCCCCGCACCCGGCTCTCGCATTCGTTGGAGTGTGCTCAAGTTGGACGCGAATTAGGTGAGGCGTTAGGGGCAGATCCAGATCTTATGGAAGGTGCATGTTTGGCACATGACATCGGCCATCCACCGTTCGGACACAATGGCGAAGATGCACTCAACCAAATTGCCCAAAGCTGCGGTGGCTTTGAAGGCAATGCTCAGTCATTTCGACTTTTGGTTCGTTTGGAAGCAAAAACGGTTACCCCGTTTGGAAAATCTATCGGTCTCAATCTCACGAGAAGTTCCCTGGATGCGGCTACGAAATACCCTTGGGCACGGACGGCGGCGACTAAGAAGTTTGGCGTTTATGACGATGACCTTGAAATCTTTACGTGGATGCGTGACGGCGCTCCCGATGGAGCAACCTCTCTTGAAGCCCAGATTATGGATTGGTCTGACGATGTTGCCTATTCGGTTCACGATTTTGAGGATGCCTTGGTTTCTGGTCAGGTCAAACTTCATTTTCTGCGCAATGATCTGGCCGATCTATTTGCTGTTGCGAAATCAACGTACTTGGTTGACATCACGGAAGCAGAATCTGAAATTGCGCTCACCAATTTACAAGCGCTCTCTTGCTGGCCATCGTATTACGATGGCAGTCATCGCCACTTGGCGCGATTAAAAGATTTGGCTAGCCAGATGATTGGTCGGTTTGCACTTGCGGCCGAACGTTCGACCCGAGACCAATACGGCGACTCCGATCTCACCAGGTATCGTGCTTCGCTGATTGTCCCTAGAGCTCAGCGCGTTGAAGTGGCAGTGCTCAAAGCTATTGCTGGTTTTTATGTCATCAATGCAGATGTGGCTCAAAAGCGCTACTCAGAACAGCAGATTTTGATTCACGAACTCGTCGAGAAGGTCTTGGAAGGAGCCCCACAAACCCTAGAATCCTTCTTTTTGGATGATTGGGAAGGCGCCAATACTGACAATGAACGGTTACGGGTCGTCATCGACCAAGTAGCTTCCCTCACTGACCCTGGTGCCTACGCGCTACATTCCCATCTGAAATAGAATTAGAGACATGTCCGGGCGCATACGAGATGAAGATGTAACTTACGTTCGCGAGCATTCACCCATCGATGATGTCGTGGGAGATTTCGTTCAACTGAAGAACGCCGGCGGTGGGCAAAAGAAAGGCCTTTGCCCTTTCCACGATGAAAAGAGCCCTTCCTTTCACGTGACACCAAGCAAAGGTTATTTCCATTGCTTTGGTTGCCAACAAGGCGGTGACGTCATCGCCTTTCTTATGAAACTTGAACATTTAACTTTCTCCGAAACGGTCGAGCGACTGGCCGAGCGCATCGGATACACATTGCGCTACGACGGCGCGGGTTCTTCGCCGACTACGGGAGTTAGTCGATCTCGTTTGGTTGCTGCGAATACCGCCGCTATGGAGTTTTACCGTGTGGCGTTGTTGCTGCCCGGACCAGCACACATTGGCCGTGATTTCCTGGCAGGTCGTGGATTTGATAAGGCTTCGGCTGACCACTTTGGAGTCGGATATGCACCGGATGAATGGGATGCCCTTTACAAAGTTCTGCGCGGAAAAGGATTTTCAGATCTTGAACTCTCGCTAGCTGGGCTTTCCAAAGAAGGTACTCGCGGACCAATCGATAGATTTCGAAACAGGTTGATGTGGCCCATTCGGGATATCTCGGGAGATGTTGTTGGGTTTGGCGCCCGTAAATTGGCTGGCGATGATGTTGATCAAGGGCCGAAATATCTCAACACCGCGGAGACACAAATTTATAAGAAGAGTCAGATTCTGTATGGGTTGGATTTAGCCAAGAAAGAAATCGCAAAAAAGCGCCAAGTAGTCATCGTTGAAGGTTATACCGATGTCATGGCTGCTCACCTTGCTGGCATCACTACCGCCGTAGCGACATGTGGCACGGCCTTCGGTGATGACCATATTCGCATTATCCGAAGGCTACTTATGGATGATGATGCTTTTCGTGGCGAGGTTATCTTTACTTTTGATGGTGACGCAGCCGGACAGAAGGCGGCGCTGCGGGCATTTGATGATGATCAAAAATTTGTTGCGCAAACTTTTGTAGCTGTCGAGCCGAATGGAATGGATCCGTGCGAACTCCGTCAAGCAAGTGGCGACCAATCGGTTCGGGATCTCATAGCGCGGCGAGTTCCGCTCTTTGAATTTGCAATGAAGAGCGTTATTAATCAATACGATGTCCGAACGGCCGAAGGCCGAGTTTCAGCGCTCAACCAAGTCACGCCACTTATCGGAAAGATCCGGGACGCCTCGCTTCGACCAGAGTATGCGCGCCTGGTTGCTGGTTGGTTAGGAATGGAAGTCGACACTGTTAGCGCCGCGATTAGAGCTATCTCTTCGCCAGCACGAGCATCCGACTCGGTTCTGCGCCCTCGCGCAAATGCAACCGATCCGATTTTGATGCTCGAACGCGAAGTTCTGAAAATTCGGCTGCAGGTTCCAGAGATGCTCTCTGCTTGGAAAGATTTGGAAGCTGAAGCTTTCACCTACGCCCCGTATTCAGCCGTGCGCCAACTCATTGATAGCAAGCCTGATGTGAATATCAATCAACTTCTGGCGGCAACTGATGACGAGGCGCTCAAATCTTTGATTACCGAATTAACGGTCGAACCAGTCCGAACGGACCGCGAAATTTCAGATCGCTACATCACCAGCATCTTTGCAAAACTGCGAGAGCTCGCTTTGGGACGTTCCATTGCCGAAATTAAGTCCACCTTGCAGCGGATCAATCCGTTGGAGGAGGAAGCAAGGTATGGCGAGGTCTTTGGCCATTTAGTGGCTATGGAGGCGCTACGCCGAGTTCAAAAGGACCTGGCACTGGGAGATGTAGGCTGAAAAAATCGACTTTTTCTCGTTTTTCTTTATTTCCACCGATTCGCTAGAGTTCGCATCTGAATTAATAGATATTCCCTGATAGCTCAATTGGCAGAGCAGCCGACTGTTAATCGGCAGGTTCTTGGTTCGAGTCCAAGTCAGGGAGCCATCTTTTGTAGATGTAAAAAGGCAGGTTTCTCGCGATAGGCGGTAAGCACGTGGCCAGGTCCTATGTAGCTCGCTCGTGGAGTTCTCACCCGATCGCTACTTCTTTATTACGCCTCTGGCTCGGAGCCACCTGGATATTCGCGGGATGGAACAAAGCCACCGACACCGGATTTCTCAGCCCCGGATCCAGTCATTACATCGGGACCCAACTCACCGGTTATTTAAATTCCTCTCCAATTTCCTTCTTTCTCCGTCACCTCATCGAGCATGCCACCTTGGTGGGTTGGTTTGTGATGCTCAGCGAGTTCGCCATTGGCATCGCCGTGCTCACCGGAGTCGCGCTCTCATTGGCTGCTTTTGGTGGTTTTACCATGTCTATCGGCCTCTGGCTCTCGGCCTCGTGGTCAGTTCATCCTTATTTTCTCGGTAGCGATAGCGCATATGCCGTGCTTTGGTTGGTTTTGCTTCTTTCGCTTCACCAAAAATCGGGCAAATCTGGCCAACGGGGTTCTTTGCGCGATTCGCGGATCATTCCTGATGTGACTGATCGCCGTGAAGTTATGCGCCTGCTTGGTGTGGGCGTAGCCGCGGTGGCGGGCGCATTCATAGGCGGCACCCTGAAGAAGAAAGTGGTTCTGCCGGTATCAGGCACCCCCATCGTAAAATTGGCCGATTTCCCAGTCGGATCGACCAAGAATTTCCAAGCGGCAGATGGAAATGGCGCGATTCTTTTCCGAACTAAAGCCGGCGTCTTTGCTTATTCTGCGGTTTGTACTCACCAAGGCTGCATTGTTAGTTATTCGGCCTCATCTCATTTGATCGAGTGCCCTTGCCACGGGGCAGCGTATGACCCCAACAAAGGAGCTGCGGTCGTTGCAGGACCTGCTCCAGCACCGCTGGCAAAAATCAAGGTGGCAATTGCCGGAAGCAATATCGTCCAACTTTAGTTTTTATCGATACCTACCCGTAACAACTCCGTAACTACCTGCCGTGTATTGTCTGACCTATGGCCTTGTTTAAGATTCAAATCGCGCTCCCTGACCGACCAGGTTCACTCGGAGCAGTTGCCTCTGCCATTGGTTTTGCTGGCGGCGATATCCGTAGCCTGGTGGTTTTGCGCAGCGAAGAGGGTCGCGGAATTGATGACATTACAGTCGCAGTACCAGGCTCGGACCCCACCGATCTCCTGGAAGTCCTGAACTCCATTGGTGGCGTGGAAGTCCTTACAGTCACTCCAGTTCAGTAATAACTTTCGCCCCATCGCTGGGAAGCGAAGTGAAAAATCTAGGTGCCTTAAAATTCTGAGCGGCAAAAGCGCTGGTGATTGCAGATTTAACTCGGCCCACCGAATCGGCCGAAATCAAGGCGATGGCACTGCCACCAAATCCGCCGCCAACCATCCGTGCGCCTAAGGCTCCTTCGGCGATTGCGGTGTCAACTGCCAGATCTAATTCGACACAGGAGACTGTGTAATCGTCACGCAGCGATGCATGAGATTCATTGAGCAGCCTTCCCAACGTAGAAAAATCTCTATTTCGTAACGCAGTTACTGCATCCAGTACGCGTTTCATTTCTGTAACTGCATGTTTGGCGCGTTTGAAAGTTAACTCGTCGAGGGATTGACCTTGTTCGAAGAGTTCAGCAACGCTTATGTCTCGAAGGGAAGGGATACCGAGTTGACCGACAGCGCGCTCGCACGAGGCGCGTCGTTCGGCGTAACCACCATCGACAAGTGAATGGTGCGCTTGGGAATCGATGATCAGGAGTTCGAGGTTTTCGGAGGCGATTTCAAATGGAATCTCTTCAGTATGTAAATCTCGACAATCCAGAAGTAGCGCAGCGCCGGCTTTGCCCATGAGGGAAATAGATTGATCCATAATTCCGCATGGAACTCCAACATAAATATTTTCAGCCTTCTGGGTTAGACGCGCAAGATCTTCTAGATTTATCTGGAGATCAAAGAGGTGATTTAGCGCGGTTGCGACAGAGCATTCCAGAGCCGCACTTGAGGAAAGACCTGCCCCCAGAGGCACTCGGCCATCTATCAAAATATCCAAGCCAGTTAATTCCAGGTGATGGGGTATTGCCCAAAGTACGCCCAGTACGTAGCGAGACCAGGGCTCACCAGTGAGGGGAGAAAGATTATCGAGCGTTGTTACATACTTGTCTTTAGGGCGTTGTACTGAAGCCACGGTGAGGGTTCGATCCGCGCGCTTGCCAATAGCAACTGTGGTGACATCCTTGATAGCAAAAGGTAGAACAAATCCTTCGCTGTAATCAATGTGCTCACCAATGAGGTTGACTCGCCCAGGTGCTTGTGCGACTACATCAGGTTTGTGGCCGTGGACTCGTTCAAATTCGACTCGGATATCAACCGAAGTGGATTGCAGGCTACTCACTGAATGATTTCCAAGCATCGGAAACCATCGCATCCAGATCTAACTCTGGTTTCCAGGAGAGCAATCTGGAAGCCTTGGAAATATCGGCGATCAGAACAGCTGGGTCTCCGGCTCGGCGCGGTGCGCTGAGGTAAGGGACAGATCGTCCCAAGGATTTTTCGGCAGAGGCGATAACTTCTTTCACTGAATAACCGCCACCACTTCCGAGGTTAATGATCTCGTGGGTAGAGGGGGTTGCTACATCCAGAGCGCTGATATGGGCACGAATTAAATCAACGACGTGAACGTAATCTCGAATGCAGGTGCCGTCGGCGGTAGGCCAATCTTCACCGAAGACTTTGAGTGGGTTTTCAGGGGTGGCTCGTAATACATTGGGAATGAGATGGGTTTCGGGGTTATGACGCTCAGTTTGCCAGCCACGAGAAGTTTTGAGAGCTCCAGCTACGTTGAAATAGCGCAAACTAATGGCGGCTAAACCATATGCATGCGCTTGGGCGGTAATCATGTAATCCACCGCAAGTTTGGAAGCACCGTAGGGATTTGTGGGATTGGTGATGGATTCTTCAGTAATAGGAATTTCTTTAGGCTCGCCATATGTAGCAGCGGTCGAAGAGAAGACTATTTTCTTGATACTTGCACTGTGCATGGCATCTAAGAGAATGCGAGTGCCGGAAACGTTTGTTTCCCAATAGATATCTGGTTTGGAGACCGATTCTCCTACGAGCGACTTGGCCGAGAAGTGTAAAACTGCGTCCACGCCTGCCACGGCATTATGAACTGCGCTGGCATTGAGGAGCGATTCGTTAAAAAAAGTTGCGCGCGGGTCGACGCTGTCTGCATGCCCAGTGCTGCAATCATCCAGCACATTCACGGAATATCCTGCATCCAGCAACATTGAAACTGCGGTACCACCGATATAGCCCGCACCGCCCGTAACTAGTACTTTCATTGGATTGTCACTTCTCTCATTTGTGCGGCTGATTGTTCTGGTTTCATATCCATAATAAATGCGCCCATGGCAGATTCAGATCCTGCAAGATATTTCAATTTTCCAGGCGCACGTCTAATGCTGGTGATCTGCCAATGCAAACGCATGACATCTCGTCCATCTCGGACTGGGGCTTGGTGCCAGGCGGCAATGTAGGCCATGGGGATGTTGAAGACGCCATCTAAGCGGGCCAGAACTTCGTGGGCAATTTCCGGGAAGGCATCGGCAGCTTCGGTGGAGAGTGCGGCGAGATCGGGTACACCAACAAGAGGGGCTACGTGAATCTCAAAGGGATACCGAGAAGCAAAAGGAACGTAGGCGATCCAATGGTCGTTCTGAGCGATGATGCGAAGTTGGTCTTGGATCTCGCGCTTAATGACGTCATCGAGGAGGACTCGCCCATGTCGAGCAAAATATTTCTTTGCCGACGCCAACATTTTTTCAGTACGGGGCGTGAGGTACGAGTAGGCATAGATTTGCCCATGCGGATGTGCCAAGGTGACGCCAATTTCTTCTCCGCGATTTTCAAAAGGGAAAACCTGTTGGACAAAATCTAACTGGGAGAGTTCGCGAGTTCGGTCTCGCCAAGCTTCTAGAACGGTGCGAATTTGTCGAAGTGAAAGTTGGCCAAAAGAGGTGCCGTGATCTGCGGTAAAACAAACAACTTCACAAATACCGGCAGCGGTCGGGATTTTGGTATTGATTCCATCCTCTTCGGGAAGGGTCCAGCCACTTTCAGGAGATTTGAGAGAAGGAAAGCGATTGTCAAAGACGACAACCTCATAATCACTATCTGGAATCTCGCTCAACATTTCACCGGTGGTCGGGCAGAGGGGGCATAGTTCTTTCGGTGGAAGAAAAGTGCGACCCTGGCGATGGGCTGCAATGGCGACCCACTCATTGGTAAGCAGGTCTAATCGCATCTCTCCGATTGCCGGCTGATCATCAGCTGGTCGGCGATCAGCGGCATTTCTCGTCTGACCCTGGGAGTCGTAATACCGAATCTTTCTCCCGTCGGCCATCTTCAGTTCGCTTCGTAGAACCTCGGCTTCTAAGGGGAGAGTTTTTTCGCTAGTCACAGGGCCAATCTTATAGTTGGGCGCGAAGAGAGCTTTGCCTTCAGGAAATTCATCGAGTCTGGAGTGTCCACTCCCATTTGTGGAGTCCGGATTTGATGATGTACGCAGAGATGGTGTCGGGGCCACACGAGGCAGTTCCGAGCCCTCTATGGGCGGCATCAATAGTCACAACAACCTTTCCAGTTGGGGAAAGTTCGACATCGTGGGATGCGGCGACTAGATCAGCGGTGCTAAATGGGCTGACATTGACCTGATAGGGCTGTGCCAAATTGATCTGGATACCTGATCCATCTGAACCCGTGAGGCTAAACCAACGAACGCCGTTGTGACCGCCATTTTCCTGTGGCCGCACATAAGGGATGTACTGATCCCAAACGGTGGAGGAGTAATGCGCAATCTTGCCCTTTTTACGGTCTGGATAGCTTTCATGCTCACCAGCACCGAAGTAATCCAGCTTAGTAAGCGAACTGTCTACCTCAAACACGGTACCGACTCGGGCAACGTCATTGAGTTCTTTGGGTAGTGTGGCGGATTCGGAAATCCTAAGTCCTCCGACAACTTGCTCGATGATCTGAACGTGTTTGATTTCAAAACCAGTTCTGGTTTCCCATGTTGTTCGAATTGTGGTGGCTTGAGCTCCGTAGGTGACCTTCACGCTCTTTTTCTTCAAAGTGTCTAGGCCCCACCGGAACCAACGAGTTGCGATATGACCAATCCAATCATTGTCGGTTGGCGCACGAAAGAGAGTGAGTTGTGGAGTGACAACGCCATGCGGCAAGTGAATATCGCCATTCTTATCAATAATAGATTTCAGGTTGTTCTCTTTTGCCAGTCTTGATTTTGCCAGCGCCTTAGAAGGAAGCGCAAATTGGCTCCAACCGATTTCGGTATTTGCCGGAGCCCAAGCCGTGGCAATTTTCTTATATGTCGTGAAGGTAAGGAATCGTTCCCCAAGCGCAGATGAACTCTTCCACTTACTTGCAGGGATAGTGAAGGTGAACTTCTTTCTTGGGCCCACCTTGGGCAAAGTTACCTTCCCGGATGCAAAAACATCGCCGTTAGCTGATGCCTCCCATCGAACTTCATACGTGGAGGTGTCAACGAAGAAGTTCTTGTTGAAGACCGAAAATTTGCCGTTGGAAAGAGAGACCGGTGCAAAATCTAGCGGAGCCGCAATCGTCTTGAATTCGTACATGGCGGGTTTTGGTTTGCGATTTGGAAAGACCATGCCGTCGCAGCAGAAATTGCCATCATGTTTTGTTTCACCAAAATCTCCGCCGTAGGCAGAACGTTTGGATCCATCGGGCATGTGTTGCTCGATTCCGTGATCCCAAAATTCCCAGATGAAGCCACCTTGTAGTCCAGGAAGCTTATGGATTGCTTCCCAATATTCGGCCAAAGTGCCATTGCTATTACCCATGGCATGGGAGTACTCGCACATGATCAATGGCCGATCAAGTTCCTTGGATTTTGCATAAGAAGTGATGGCGGCGATGGACGGATACATGGGAACGACCACATCGGTAATCGAGTGACCCTTCGTCCAGTTGCCGCGAATAGCGCCTTCGTAGTGCAAAGGGCGGCTGGGATCGAAACTGCGTACATATGCAGCGGCTGCTTCATGGTTAAAGCCATGGCCAGATTCATTGCCCAAAGACCAAAGAATGACGGAGGCATGGTGAATATCGCGCTCGACCATGCGAGCATTTCGATCTACAAATGCATTGAGATATCGCTGGTCGTTGCACAAACTGTCTTGAAAAGCGTGAGATTCTAGATTTGCTTCGCCGACAACATAAAAGCCCAGCTCGTCACAAAGATCGATAAGTGCTGGGTCATTTGGATAGTGTGAAGTACGAACCGCATTGAAGTTGAATTTCTTGAGTTCGAGCAAATCTTTGCGGATGTCTTCCTTGGTGAGCACCCGACCAGTTTGGGGATGAAAATCGTGGCGATTCATTCCATAAATGATCACCGGTTGACCATTGACCAAAAGATCGTGTCCAACGACCTTCACGCTCCGAAAGCCGATCTGTTGAACGAAAGATTCGACAACTTTGCCTTTGGGATTCTTGAGTTGGATCGTCAGTGGATAAAGGACGGGGTTTTCAGCCGACCAAGCTTGGATGCTGGGGAAAGTGAGTTCGAAAGTTACGTAACCTGGTGTCGGTGGTTCGAGTTCTTTAAGGGTTGAAAGAACATCTGTTGGAATCTTTCCATTCCAGTATTCGCCGTGGAAATAGTTGCTGCCCACTCTGCGATGCTCTTCCGAGATTTCGGTCCAGTTAGGGCGGACATGGGTGTCGAGGGTATGAGAGCGTTCCTTGGCGGCAGCCTGTGAAGAACCGCCCAGTGAAGCGGTAACTGTCCAGCCCACTAATGAGGCATCTTTGATTGAGGCGAGAAAGGTGCGAATCTTCAGAGTGCCGGTCTTGTTATCTGATAGCAAACCAGGGGTGGCATAAAAGCGCGAGATGAAGACATCGTTAGTGGCGAAGATTTTTACGGAACGGGTTATGCCGCCGTGCCACCATTGATCTTGATCTTCCACGAAAGTTGCATCAGACCATTTCACGACCTTGATTTCGAGATGATTTCCCTTCTCATGGATCACATTGGTGATATCGAAATCTGATGCCAGACGAGAATCTTTCGCCATTCCTACTTCGACGCCGTTGACGGAGACAATGGCAACTGATTCGAAACCGCCGAGTTGCAACACGATCCGCTTGCCTGACCATGCGGCTGGGACAGTGAACTCACGCTGGTAGATACCGGTCGGATTGAGTGCGGGAACATCGGGGGGCAGTTCTTCGAATGGCATTTGCACGTTGGTGTAGATGGGCTTGTCCCAAAATGCGGGATTGTCTTGCTGCATCGTCCAGAGCCCAGGAACGGGGATGCTTTGCCACGTATCGCCAGGTTGCTCGTCAGGGGAGTGCAATAACTGGAAGCGCCAGGTGCCGTGTAAGAGCAAAGAATCCTGGTGCTCGATATTGAGCATAGGTTGACGGTTTACGGATGTGGTTTCAGGGCTGTTCCAATATTTCACGAAAACTCCAAAATTTCTATCGAGCCAATGTTCCAGGGCAAACTCTAGTGAAAAGAGATTTGAAAAGGAATGATTACTAGTAGCCTCGCCCGTGAAATGGAGAGTAAACGTGAGTTCTAGAGAATTAATTCAGTTGCGATCGGCCAGCAGTACGGTGATCTTTGAAGCCCATGAGCAAGTCCTTTCAATTTTGCATTGGGGTCGTGATCTTGAGCTGCTCGGAGATCCCAGCGACCTGAAGAGTGCCGTCACTAAATCAGTTTCGCACAGTAGTACGGACGAACCATTGACTCCCGGAATTATGCGCGAGCATTCCCGAAGCTTTCTAGGACATCCAACTCTTTCTGGCCACCGTGGCGGTAAAGCTTGGTCGACTCAATTTGCATTGGTCGATTACTCACACCAAGGCAACACATTAATTGCCCAGCTTCATGATGATGCGGCAGCACTTCATGTGGAAATTTCTTATCACTTGACCGAAGAAGGCATTTTAAAAGTCAATGCCATCCTGACCAACAAGGGTGAGGCTGATTACACCGTCGACCAATTTGTGTATTGGTTGCCTTTGGCTGATCGGGCCCGTGACATATTGGATTTCACCGGCCGCTGGTCACATGAACGTCATCCACAACGACGTTCCATCATGAACGGACTCTCAAGTCGTGAAATTCGCGAAGGCAGAACTGGCCACGATTACACCATCGCTCAAATTGCTTTGACTCCTAACGCCAATTTTTCTGGTGGCGAAGCCTGGGCCCTCAGCATGGCTTGGAGTGGAAACTCTGTGCATCATGTTGAACGTCTTGCAGATGGAGTGCAATCCATCGGCGCCGGCGAACTTTTGATGCCTGGCGAAATTATTTTAGCCTCCGGAGCAAGCTATCAAGTGCCTGGAGTCGTCGCTAACTACAGCGATGCCGGTCTTGACGGCCTCAGCTATAATTATCATTCCTGGTTACGTTCTAGACCCCATCACCCAACCAATGTGCGCCCGCGCCCGTTGACTCTCAATGTCTGGGAAGCTGTCTACTTTGCACACGATGAAGAGACCATCAAGAAAATTGCAGATGCGGCGGCTGAAATTGGCGTAGAGCGCATGGTTCTAGATGATGGTTGGTTCCATGACCGTCGTCACGATCGTGCTGGACTGGGCGACTGGGTTGTCGATCCTGCAGTCTGGCCAAACGGCCTGGGTTCGATCATCAAGTACATCAATGACAAAGGCATCGAATTTGGTCTCTGGTTCGAAGGTGAGATGGTCAACCCTGATTCAGATCTTTATCGCGCACATCCCGAATGGATTTTGCACGAAGCCGATCGAGTACCTCCTTTGTGGCGCAACCAGTTGGTCTTAGATATCTCCCACCCGGGCGCTTACGAGCACGTTCTTGGCCAAGTGGATGCAGTCTTGTCGGAATACAACATTGCCTACATCAAATGGGATCACAATCGCGGTCTTAATGATGCTGGCCACTTTGGCCAAGCCTCAATCCACAATCAAACTGCGGCTATTTATCGCCTCTTTGCCGAATTAAAACGTGGCCATCCCAAGTTGGAAATCGAGAGTTGTGCATCAGGTGGTGCGCGGGTTGATCTTGGAATAGTCGATGTAGTCGATCGTTTCTGGACCAGCGATAACAACGATGCGCTAGAGCGCCAAACAATTCAACGTTGGACCGGTATTGCGATTCCTCCAGAGATGTTAGGAACCCATATTGGTCCAACTCATGGTCACCAGACAGCGCGCACACACGAAATAAGTTTCCGTGCGATTAACGCCATCTTTGGACATGCCGGCATTGAATGGAATGTCACCGAAGCCAATGAAGAAGAACTTGCCATCTTGAAGAAGTGGGCAGCTCTCTACAAAGCCAAACGTGGCATGTTGCACTCCGGACGTGCAGTGCGCGTTGATCACCCCGATTCCAATGCCTTCCTTTATGGAGTTGTGGCTCAAGATAAGAGCGAAGCGCTCTTTGCCTACGTCCAACACCGCATGAACGAATCCAATTTCCCTGCCATGGCTTTATTGACCGGCTTGGATCCGAAGGCGATGTACGAAGTTAAGGTCCTCAATGAAGTGGGCAAACCACGTGCGCTTCAGATCAAAAATCCACCGTGGCTCAAGGGAGTTCGTCTCAGCGGTGCGGCACTCGCTTCCATCGGAGTTCGTCCGCCCATTCTTGCCCCGGAAAATGCCATCCTGATTTCGGCTATCAGAGTCGATTAATTTCGTATTTGACCTGCGCAGGCATCAACCGGAGTTGGTTTTACCGTAGGGCTTTTTGAAGGTGTTGGCGTCACCGATGGTGTTGGGGTTGGCGTTGCGGCCGGTGTCGGCGCTGTAGCAATATCAAATGAGACAGGAATTGCGTTATTGGCATGCGTTCCAGTTTCGTCAATGTAATTAACCAAACCTAAATAATGCCCTGCCACTAATTTTGTGATGTTGAGAGTCCATCGTCCACTGGCCGAGCGAACTGCCCGTTGCGCTCCATTAGCCATCAGGGAATCCAAGGATGTGAAATTGACGGTTCCGGTGACGACCGGTGAACCGCTGGGGCGCAAAACATCAACGATGATTTGCGTGGTATCTCTCGTAGTTTTGCTCACCGTCGAAATCACATTCATTGTTGTCGGTTCATCCACGGGCAAGAAATCAAAACGAGTAGGAATCCATACCCCTGCAGTGAGCGCCAAGAAATCAGTGGAAGTTCCACTAAAAACATCCAAGTCGACGCGGTCGGTGGGAACCCCGTATTTGGGACCAATCCCGCACGAGGTGTATTGCCAGATTTGCCACTGAGTTGAACAATCAGATGTCGTCCATGAATGCGAATAGCAGCCGACATTCTTTATCCCGGGTTGGGCGGCCTGCATTGCCGGATTTATGTTGTAATGCGCGATCCAGAGCGGGTATTGAATAAAGTCAGGGGAGCGGACCATCGCATTTTCTAAAAATTGTGGATACGAATAGACAATCGGAGGACGTCCAGTCTTCAGCGCCACCGTCGCTAACCATGTTTGCGCCCACAACGTTACATATTTCTTGTTCATGAACTTAATACAGTTACCGGCGGAGTCCTTGCGGACACAATTATTTTCAAGATCGAGAGTGACGGGTAAATCCTTAGCACTATAGCCGCCGATAGTGGCTAACCGCCAAACAACTTTCTGGGCTTGTGCTTTGGCATCGGCAACGATAAAAGTTGGGTCGACACTATCTGGCAAAGTGGCGTAATGGTAGAAACCGGTATAAAGACCGGCCGCTTGCGCTGCGCTGCGGTCGAGCTTCAAATATTTCAAAGCTGTGGCATCAGCGGCATCCAACGCATCTGATCCCTTGATCAAAACAAATCTAATGCCCGCTTTGTACATTTTCTTAAAGTCGATGCTCTTATTTCCAGGATGCTGCCATCTGCTGATGTCGATCCCGTGAATGCGAGAGCCCGGACCGAGCGCAGCCACTTTTGCTGGTGCTGTCGCGTTTGCTTCGGTCACTAACGCGCTAAGACATGCTCCGATAAGGAGGGCTATGAGGGGAAGTCGTCGTTTCATTCTTCGTGGATTTTTAGGTCGAATCCGGTGATTTCATAGATCGCGTTCATGAGAATTTCCGTGTGCTTAGGATTACGAACCACAGTGAAATCGTGCTGACCGCCAAATTTTTGGCTGTCTGCAAAACTTAAAGTCAATTGGTCATTTGCAAGCGACACTAATCGAGCGTCAAAGAAGGCTAACCATGCGATGCGATCCTGCTCCAGAACGCGATCCAGCACGACATTCCATTTACTTTTAACTTCAAGGAAAGATCGCTCTAAATCGGACATGTTTTCATCATAGCCACTCTCCGAGGAAGTTTTCCGTGCGGTAATTCGGTGGTGGGGCGAGTCGGGCTCGAACCGACGACGACGGAATTATGAGTTCCGGGCTCTAACCAACTGAGCTACCGCCCCGTGCCAGCGGAGTTTATTGCATAACACTGGGGGCTAGCGACACAAACCCCAACGCAGCGGAAACTGACTTGAGCGGTCATTCACCTTAGGGGGAACCCCCGGCAACACCTCCGGGCTAGCAAGGGGGGCTGCGCTGACTTTCATGGGTGTGAAAAGTGGAGATAGTTCTAGTGTCTAAATACAAAGGTTAGAGCATTGATTAATCACGTATCGATATACGCGATTTCAATATTTTCCCTGTGCCAAGTAGGTACACGACTAATTAATGTACAGAATCGAATTAACATGCAAACCTCTAAAATAAAACGAGCGCTCATATTGCTTTCGGCCTCTGGACTGGTCTTTCTACTCGTCAATCCAACAACTTCTGCCTCTGCTGCTACTCGTCTCAATTTGGGAACCGCCGAATCTTTCGGAGTATTGGCTGGCACCTCAATCACCAATACTGGAATTACTAATATCACCGGAACCGCCGGCTCAGATTTAGGTGTTTCTCTCGCGGGCACTATCGTCGGTTTTCCTCCTGGTGTTGCCGGAGCCAAACATGTTGGCGATACAACCGAGATTGCCGCAAAGGCCGCTTTAGTTGCGGCAATGACCGATTCTTTAACCCGCGTAGCGACCCCTATCCCATCGTTGGAACTCGGAGCGGTCACATTGACTCCCGGCGTCTACTCGTTAGGTGCTGCCGCTTTGAATGGCACTTTGTCACTTAATGGCCAAGGAGATCCAAAGGCTGTTTTCATTTTTAATGTAGCTTCACTAACGACGGCAAATGCCAGCGTTATTGACCTGATCAACGGAACGCAACCTTGCAACGTCTTTTGGCGCGTAGGCACCTCTGCATCGCTCGGAAATACTTCGGTATTTTCCGGACAGCTTATGGCCGACACATCCATCACAGTTGGCTCTGGCGCCTTTGTCCATGGCTCTTTGCTAGCTCATAGCGGTGCAGTTACTTTGGCATCAAACGCAATTACGAATAACGCATGCGATGCTCCAATAGCCACCGGCACAATTCACGTAGTTGAAGTTGTCATCAATGATGACCTTGGAAAATTGACGCCAGCAGACTTCAATCTCAGCGTTAAGCATTGGGGTGTCGATGTTGCGGGTAGCCCCGCCACAGGTGTCGGTGGAGTCGGCCGCACTTATGTTCTCCCTGTTGGCAGCTATGTAGTTGCCGGTGAAATAGTTCCGGGATATACCGGGGATATGTCAGGAGTGGGCATCATTGATGGCCACATTATGTTGACTGCGGGTCAAGATATAACGATTGTCAGAACCAATAATGACTGGCCGGTATATCGCGGAGTTGTCGAAACACCTGCGCCTACAGTTACGCCAGATCCAAATACCACACCTGATCCAACTACGACGACTGGCGGAACACTTCCTTCCACTTCTTCGCCTTGGTTTAATCTGCTCGGTGCAAGTGGACTGCTCATCCTGTTAGGAGCGCTCGGATTCCAATCGCGTCGTCGATTCGAATAAATAGAGGAACGAAAATATAAGTGTAAAAGAGTGAGGAAGCCGTTCCGGCGACGCCTCACTCTTTTGCTTTTCTTGAGGAATTTACTCTCGGACTCGACCGGATTATTTTAGTGGCGCGTGGCAGAGAAGGCAGTTACACACTTTCTGATATCGGATTCGGTGTGTTGTGCCGAAATTTGAATGCGTATCCGTGCTTTCCCGAGAGGCACGACTGGGTACGAAAACGCCACCGCATGAATTCCGCGATCGTGCAATTCTTGTGCGCAATTAGTGGCATCGGTCTCTGATGCGAACATGACGGGGATGATGGGGTGTTCACCGGCAAGTAACGTAAAGCCCTCGGCAACCATCAGATCGCGAAAGAGTTGAGCATTCAACTGCAATTGCTGGCGCATCATCGACCCTGCTCGAATTAATTCCAGCGCCTTGAGAGAGCCCGATACAACTGTGGGCGGAACGGAATTGGAGAAGAGATAAGGTCGGGCGCGTTGGCGAAGTAGGTCGACAATCTCTTGGTGAGCGCTGATATACCCGCCAGAAGCCCCGCCTAGGGCTTTACCCAAGGTCCCAGAGAGAATATCGACGCGGCCTTGAACTCCGCAGAGCTCGGGAGTCCCGGAACCGTTCTTGCCAAGAAAACCGACTGCATGGGAATCATCGACCATTACCATCGCGCCATATTTTTCGGCAAGGTCGCAAATTTCGGCAAGCGGCGCGATGTAGCCATCCATAGAAAAGACGCCATCGGTAACTATCAGGATTCGCCTACAACCCTGTGCCGCAATGAGTTGATCTTCAAGATCTGAGATATCACGATTTCGATAGCGAAATCTTTTGGCTTTCGAAAGTCGAATGCCGTCAATAATGGATGCATGATTAAGTTCATCCGAAATGATGGCGTCTTCTTCCTTCATGAGAACTTCGAAAATTCCGCCATTGGCATCGAAGCACGAGGGAAAGAGAATCGTGGCTTCTTGCTGAAGGAATTGAGAGAGTTCCCGTTCCAGTTGTAGATGGATGTCTTGAGTCCCGCAGATAAAGCGCACGCTGGATAAGCCGTAGCCATGTTCGTCCAAACTTTGCTTTGCCGCGGCCACGATCTCCGGATGATTGGAAAGCCCCAAATAATTATTTGAACAGAAATTGATGAATGCTTTGCCATCAATCAAAATGGATGTGCCTTGCGCGGAAGTGATCGAGAATTCGGACTTTCTCGTACCGGCATCGCGAATACCCTCAAGTTCAGCAAGAATGTTTTCGCGAGTGCTTTCAATCATCTCAGCTCCATTCCAAAATGACTTTTCCAGCGCTGGACTGAGCGGCGATGGCGAAGGCATCCTCCCATTGAGTGAAATGCAAGCGATGGGTGATTACCGGGTCGATATCTAGCCCTTTTTTGATCATTGCCGTCATGGCGTACCACGTTTCAAACATTTCGCGACCGTAGATTCCTTTGATCGTGATCATATTGGTAATGACCTTTGCCCAGTTGATTTCGATCGGTTTGCTGGGTAGTCCCAGTAGCGCAACGCGTGCACCATGACCAAGATGTTCGAGAATTTGTGGGAGCGCAGAAGAACTTCCGCTCATTTCGAAAGCAATATCGAATCCTTCTGTCATGCCCAAGCCATTCATGACATCTTTCAAGTTATCGGAGGTGACATTAACTGCGACGTCGACACCGAATTTCCGGGCAAGCTGTAGTCGACTTTCTACAACGTCGGTGATCACTATGTATCTAGCTCCGATGAAGCGAGCAACTTGGGCAGCCATCAGACCAATGGGACCAGCACCTGTAATGAGGACGTCCTCACCGACGATCGGGAAAGAGAGCGCAACGTGCACGGCATTTCCGAGCGGATCAAAGATGGCCGCCAAATCTGGGTCGATATTCTCCGAGTGCTTCCAGACGTTGACCTCGGGAATAACAACGTATTCGGCAAATGCACCATCGCGATTCACGCCTAAACCGATGGTATTCATGCAGAGATGACGTCTGCCAGCGCGACAATTTCGACAGAGCCCGCAGACGATGTGGCCTTCGCCGGAGACAAAATCTCCTTCATTAATTGTGGTGACATCTGCACCGACTTCAACAACAATTCCACTGAATTCATGACCGGGCGTTATGGGGGTTTTAATTGTTGCCGCCGCCCAGGCATCCCACGACTTGATGTGGAGGTCGGTTCCGCAGATTCCGGTTCGCAAGACTTTGATTTTTACATCGCGCGGACCAGGTATTGGTTCTGGAACTTCAACAAGATGAAACCCAGGGCCTGCTTCGAGTTTTCTCAGACTCTTCATGGAACTCCTATAGGTTGTCCAGCAGTCTATGCTAACCATCGTGATGACCAAGATTAAGGTTGCAGCGGCGCTTCTTTCGGTCACGGTGGCGAGCACTCTAGGAGTGCCAGCGCAGGCCGCTCCCAACTACACCTTTCCAATTTCTGGTTGCTCCGTTACTTACGGCAAGTACCACCACAACTATCCCGCCACCGATATTTTGACGAAAGTAGGATGCGCCTTTGTAGCTCCAACATCGGGCACAATCGATGAAGTGAATCGCGTTGATCGGTTTAGCTGGAAAACCAATAAAGGCGCTGACCGTGGCGGGCTTTCGATTTCTATGGTCGGAGATGATGGCGTTCGTTATTACGGCTCACATCTCTCCTTTATCCCTAAAGAAATGGTCCCAAGGTTGCGCGTCATTGTTGGGGATGTGATCGGCAAGGTTGGAAATAGCGGGGATGCCAAAGGCTTGGCTCCGCATCTTCACTTTGGAATTTCTTGGCCAACCAAAGCTGGGATCTGGTGGGTCAGACGCGGGGAGATCTACCCCTGGAGTTACTTGGATGCTTGGAAGGCTGGCAAAGATCTCTCGCCTAAGAACGGAATCGCAAAGCTAGAGAAGAAGATTGGGACGGTGCCGAAGATTCCGGCGTATTGATTATGAGTCTTAATGTCGGGCAATAAATTTTAGGCATAAAAAAAGAGGACCGGCTAAAAGCCGATCCTCTTTTGAGTTAATGGTTATTAGTTAGGAACAACTGCGTCAGCCTGAGGACCCTTTGGACCCTGGACTACTTCGAAAGTCACGGCTTGACCCTCTTCGAGTGACTTGTAGCCATTGCCTTGGATTGCAGAGTAGTGAACGAATACA
>CANBRH010000002.1 GCA_947371865.1 Actinomycetota bacterium | reverse complement strand
TTTCGACTTTGGTGTTGGAATGTTGTTGAAGTTCGTCGCTAAAGACCAAGCGGAACGACGAGCAGTGCTAACCACGCTGGGACCTGTTTGGGATGGTAACGAGGTCTGGCTACTTGTAGCCGGTGGCGCTACCTTCGCAGCATTTCCAGAGTGGTATGCAACCTTGTTCAGTGGTTTTTATTTGCCACTCTTCTTGATCCTGGTCTCACTCATTGTTCGCGGAGTTTCCTTTGAATACCGCAGCAAGTATGGAAAGGCTGAATGGCGTGGCCGTTGGGACAACGCGATTGTTATTTCCAGCGCACTTCCTGCCCTTCTCTGGGGCGTTGCCTTCGCCAATATTGTTCATGGCGTTCCTCTAGCCAAGAGCAGCAAAGGAGTTATCGAATACACCGGTGGCTTCTTCAACTTACTCAACCCTTTTGCGCTCTTGGGTGGACTCACCACCTTCTTCCTCTTCGCCTCTCATGGCGCCTTCTTCTTGGCGTTGAAGACAGATGGCGTAATACGCACCCGTGCTAATCAGCTTGCTGGCAAATTGGGTCTCGTTACCGCAGTGTTGGCGATCGCCTTCTTAGGCTGGGCAAATTCCTTGGTCCACAAGACCGATGTAAAACTGCTCTCTCTTGGCGTCGTGGTTGCCTGGGTAGGAGCTCTTGCAGCACATCGAATGGGTCGCGAAGGTTGGGCATTTCTTGCCTCTGCCATCACATCGGCACTTGTTGTCATCACCCTCTTTGCCGCCCTATATCCAAACGTGATGCCAAGCTCGCTGAGCGCAGCAGATTCACTCAACATCTTCAACGCCTCGAGCACCCACTACACGCTCAAGGTAATGACTTATGTTGCAGTGGTACTGACCCCAATCGTCTTGGTCTACCAAGGCTGGACCTACTGGGTCTTCCGCAAGCGCATAAGCCCAAGCAACATCGCTTCGCCAAATAGCGGAGTTTTGGACAAAATACATCCGTGAAACCACTAGATCCGCGGCTACTTCGATATTCCAGAAGTAGCCGCGGATTTGTTTTTTCCCAAGCACTTTTGGCAGTTATCAATGCCATTCTGGTGGTGGGCCAAAGTTACGCAATTGCCACTCTCGCCTGTGCCATTTTCGAACGCCATCAGGGTTGGAGCAAGCTTTCGACCAATATCTATTGGATAGTTGCACTCTTTGTAGCCCGAGGCGTAATTGCTTTTGGCACTGAATTGGTCGCCGCAAAATCTAGCGTTCGCATGCGCAATGAACTCCGGACTGGGTTGCTAGACAAGATTCTCAGTGGAAAGTCGCGCGCAATTTTCAACGAAGGCCCCGCCAATATTTCCTTGCTGGCCACCAAAGGAATCGATGCTCTCGATGGGTACTTTTCAAGATTTCTTCCACAATTGTTCATCGCTGCAGTTGTCCCACTGGTGGTTGGTCTAACAATTGCATCGGCAGACTTAACTTCGGGGATAATTGTTTTAGTCACAGCTCCGCTAATCCCCATCTTTGGAATTTTGATCGGACGATTCACCGGCGCGGCCACAGAGAAGCGTTGGCAAACACTTTCACTCCTGAGTGGGTACTTTCTCGACTTATTGACTGGACTGCCAACTCTCAAGGTTTTCGGTCGTTCAAAGCACCAAGAAGAGCGATTGCAGCAGGTGGGGGATACCTACCGAGAAGAAACCATGAAAGTCCTTCGTATCTCCTTTCTCTCCTCTCTTGCTCTGGAGATCATCGCCACGCTCTCTGTTGCTCTGATCGCGGTTTCAATCGGTCTGCGCCTAGTCGGAGGTTCGCTGAGTTTGCGCACCGGTCTCTTTGTTTTGATTTGTTCGCCAGAGGTGTACTGGCCAATTCGACAGGTAGCTCTCTTCTTCCATGCTGCTGCCGATGGAGTTGAAGCCGCTAATCGTATTTTTGGAATCATGGAAGAAACCGAAACCAATGGCTCCGTACAAGTCCAAGCAATCAGCGAAATCGTCTGGCAGCCGTTGACCGTCACCTATCCCGGCCGTGAAATTGTCTTGATTCCAGCAGGCAGATTGCAGAGTGGGATGGTGAATTCCATTATTGGACCATCCGGCGCTGGCAAAAGTACTCTGCTTTCTCTCTTGCTCGGATTTCATTCGGACTTTGACGGCGAGATCCATGTGTTAAGCGCGCAAAGAAGCCACCGCCTTTCGGACTTGGAAGTGACAGCTTGGCGTCAACAAATCTCTTGGCTCCCTCAGGAGGTTAATTTTCCAGCGGCAAGCGTGGCCGAAGTCCTTCGCCAATCTGATCCAAGTGCCTCAGAGCAGCTATTGGTGAGCACTCTGGCCAGAGTCGGGCTCGCTCCATCAGATCTCCCATCGGGTTTAAATACTCAGTTGGGAACGGTCCAAGAAACGCTTTCGACCGGGCAAAAGCGCAAGATTGCCTTAGCCCGTGCCTTGCTGAAGCCAGCACAGATTTTGATCTTGGATGAACCATCGGCATCTGTTGACGATATAAGTGAAGATGAAATTGCTAGCGCGATTGCCGAAGAGGTTGCTCTAGGAAAGATCGTTGTCTTAGTTTCGCATCGCGCCAATCTGGTTGGCGAGAGCGCGATTATTGATTTTGGTGCCGCGAAATGAAAGCTATCCGCACATTAATTTATCCCGAGGCGCCAAAGATTTTGGCAGCAGCGATCATTGGCGGAATCTCCTCCAGTATGGCAGTGGGGTTGTTGGCCTGTAGCGCTTGGTTGATTTCAATGGCCTCACTGCAGCCACCGATTATGGTTCTTGAGGTTGCGATCGTGGCTGTGCGTTTCTTCGGAATCGGTCGCGGTGTCGTTCGATACGCCGCTCGTGTCATCGAACACAATAGCGCTCTTAGGGCTCTGACTTCTATTCGTGTTGCCCTCTATCGCATTATCGAAAATCAACTTCCAGCTTATTTTTCGCTTCTTCGCCGCGGCGACCTACTTCGTAGATTGGTATCGGACAGCGAAGTAATGCAAGATCTCTGGCTACGTATTGCAAATCCTTGGGTTGGGGCGCTTGTATCTGGTGTCGCGGGATTGGGAATCATTGCTTATCTTTTACCAAGTCTTTCATTAGTACTGTCGATTCTTTTCGTGGTTGCTATGTTCGTAATTCCGTTTATCTCATTCTTCTTCAGCACCAATGAAGAACAGAGAGAGCAAGAGCAAAGAATCTTTGATGCAATTGTGCAAGCGTGCGATTCTCTTCAAGAATCACTCATCTTTGGCTATCAAAATCGAATTCGCGGCGATATTTCGGCTGCCCAGAATCAACTCAACAAATTTGATGCCAGAAGTGGATTAGCTTCAGGGATTGCGCTTTTTGCACAACATGTCTTCATCGGCGCCGCGATCGTCATTTCCGCTGGATTTTCGGTAACAGCATTCCATAACCATTCCTTATCCGGCGTAAATGTTGCCGTTCTAGTCTTACTTCCGCTGGCAATATTTGATGGGTTGACCGGCCTCCCGGCTGCATTTGCTCGTCTATCTACAGTTCTCAATTCCACCAAAAGTGTTGACGCTCTTTTAGCGAACGAAAATGTAGCCAACCCTGAGGCGCTCGAACCAAAATTATCTATTGCCAGCATTCGCTTTGTAGAGGTTCAACCAAGCCTGCCCGGGATTGAAATTGCCCCATTCTCTGGGTTGGTTACCGCGGGAGAACCATTGCTGGTGACCGGAAAGAGCGGAGCAGGCAAGTCATCCTTACTGAACGCCTTCATCGGGTTCTTGGACTATCAGGGATCGATGACTATCGATGGAGTTGAGGCGAGAGAACTCGCCTCTTCCGATCGGATTGAACTGGCCACGATTCTGCTGCAGCAAGATCATCTCTTTGCAACATCGATTCGAGAGAATCTCAAGATTGGAAATCCAGAAGCAAGCGATGAACAATTGTTCGAGGTCCTGGAAGCAGTCGAACTTGGTGAGTTGATAGCCAAGGTAGGTTTAGATACTCATATTGGCGCTTACGGTCATAATTTCTCGGGCGGTGAGAAGCAGCGCTTGAAACTAGCTCGCACTTTGCTGCGGGATAAACCAGTGGTCTTCCTTGACGAACCTTTTGAATATCTGGCTCTGGATCAAGTTGATCGAATTTCAAAGCGAGTGAATGATCGATGCCGCGATAAATTACTTATCATCATCTCTCATTTGCCGCTCTCTCTCATCTAAAGTAACGACATGACAAAAGCAAAATGGTTGGCGCTTGCTTCGATAGTCGTTCTTACAGGTTGTGGCGCGACGACCAGTGTGGTTTCGAATAACTCAGCCTCACCCACGACTGGCCAAGCATCTGCGGCCCCGCAAGGTGGTTCTTTTCTGGATGAGAAGATTCCAGCCAATATTCTCAACATTCCATTAGTAGATGCCGATGGGAAGACTTTTACTTTAGCTTCACTCGCTGGCCAGAACGTTGTTATTAGCAACTTCCTCACTTCGTGCCAAGAAATTTGCCCAATGACGTCGGCCAATATGCGTGATATTGCCGATGCGCTCAACAAAGGCCCAGCGGCCGCAAAAGTTAAGGTTCTGGAAATATCCGTCGATGCGACCACTGATACCCCAGCCAGATTGGCCGCTTATCAAGCACTCTTCGGAGAGAAGAGTTGGACGCTAGCAACGGGTACCATCGCTGATCTCAATAATCTCTGGACCTACTTTGGTGCACCAGCTGAAGAGAAAAAGGGTGGCGAAGGGATCGATTGGCAGACCGGAAAGCCTGTGACTCATGACTTTGTTCACGCTGATCTCGTGCTTATTGTCGGCGCAGATTCTCATTGGAAGTGGCTGGATCTGGGCTCACCAAAAACTGCCAAAGGCGATATCCCAACCAAACTCAAGGCATTTTTGAGCGCTGACGGGAAAAACAATCTTGCAAAACCAGAAGAGCCCACGTGGACTATTTCTGCAGTCCTCGGGGCTCTTTCGGTATTAACTGGGGAGAAGTTGTAGCGCTACCTCACAAAGGTGGTTGTGAGAGCACAAGCGATCCCAGATATTGCAATCCAGGTAAACCACGAACCAGCAGTTCGTAGGCGCCAGGTTTGCAGGATGGGATCAATCTGAACTCGACGGGCACGTACTACCAAACCAAGTGCAATAAAACTTCCGAGAAGGAAGTGGAACATATTTGCACCGGCGATAAGCAACCACATAGATGCGTAGCTGCCTTCAAATATGCCTGTGTCATGAACAATGAAAGGCATATTGGCCAATTGATGCCACTGGTAATAAGTACCAGCCAACAACGAGACCAATGTGACCACAGAGAGCACATTGAAGTTATCGCGGTTCTTCTCTGCCATTCGGTGAGAGAGGGCCGCAATGATCAGTGGCGCCACGACTAACCAGCCTGTGCCAGCGCTGAGATAGTGAGCACCCTTTGGTAGCCAGCCACCATTTGCATTCAAGTTTCGCAAATAGAAGTAAGAGAAGATCATTCCGAAAACGAAGGCTCCATCTGCCACAATCAGCAGTCGAACTCCGAGACGTTCGCGACGACCTACTACTTCTGGCGCATCGTGATGAATATGGAATTGGGTATCAGCACTCATGGTTATTTGCTCCTTCCATATCCGTATGGATCACTTGTGATAACAGGCAACTCGTCAAAGTTCTCGAGAGGGACTGGGAATGGAACGGTCCATTCCAAAGTCTTTGCACCCCATGGGTTTATTGGTGCAATTGCACCTTTACGCCAGGAATGGATGACTGCCCAAAGCATGACAATCATTCCGATGCCGATCGTATAAGCGCCCATGGTGCTAATCATGTTGGAGTACTTATACATGGCAGAGAAGTCTGCAACGCGTCGTGGTTGGCCTTCAGCACCAGCGATAAACATTCCGAGGAAGAGGACTTGGAAGCCAATTTGGACAAACCAGAATGAGATATATCCAGCACGCTCATGCAACATGCGTCCAGTCATCTTAGGGAACCAGTAAGCCAATCCAGCCAGAGCACCTGTAAGGGCAGCCCCCATCAATGTGTAGTGGAAGTGTGCGGTTACGTACATGGATCCGTGAAGATAATTATCGGCGGGCACGTCGGAGAGATAAACCCCGGTAACGCCACCAATCAACATATTCCAGAGGAATGCATAAACACCAAGCATCGGAAGTTTCATCCACGGTTTACCACGCCAGAGCGTCCCGAGAATCACTAAGAAGATGAGTCCCGTTGGAATTGAAATCATCTCGGTAGTGATCATGAACGGGCCATTCAACATCGGCAGCCAGCCAGACATGTACATATGGTGAGCCCAAACAAGTACGGAAAGTCCAGCGATGCCCGCAAAGCCCATAATTGCAGCGTTGTAGGAGAAGAGTGGCTTACGAACGAAGACCGGAACGATCTCCATCAAAGCCGCGACGCCTGGCAACAAGATGACATAAACCTCGGGGTGACCCATGATCCAGAAGAGGTGTGCGTAGAGCCAGCCACTTCCGCCAAATTGCGCATCAAAGTAGGTCGTGTTGGCAGTTCTATCCAGCGCCGTCATAATCATGGAGACCATAAAGGTAGGGAATGCTGGGATAGCGAGTGCCACCGAAATGGTTGCGCCAATAACAAAGATTGGCACCCGGTTCCATTTCATTCCCTTGGCACGCATCGTGACCACAGTCGCGGTGATGTTGGCACCTGCGACTGCAGTAGAAACAGCAAAGATGATGATGGTGGCCACGAAGGCATTCATGCCAGGGCCTGCTTGAACACTGAGAGGTGCATAAGCGGTCCAGCCTGTTGGGATACCTCCTAGGAACCAAGCGCTGCAGAGTACTGGGATCGCAGTGAACAGAACCCACCAGCTGAGTGCATTGAGTCTTGGGAATGCCATATCCCGAGCGCCAATCATGATGGGCAAGATGAAGTTACCGAAAGGGCCGGTTGCAACAACGATCATGGCAACGATCATGGTGATTCCATGAAGACCGACAAGTGAGTTGTAGATAACCGGGGTAACAAATTTCGAACCAGGGCTTATTAAGTTGGTACGAATCATCATTGCCAAAGTTCCACCGACTCCCAGCATGGCCATAACGCCAACAAGGTATTGGATACCGACAACTTTGTGGTCGGTGCAATAACGGAAGTAGCGGGATACGCCTTGGCCATCGCCGGCTAAATACAATTGCTCTTCAGCGGTGAGATCTTTGCCGATGAGCCAGCGGAATGGTCCGATGAAGGCGCCAATGCCGATCAAAAATCCCAAGCTCCACATAAACATGGAAATCAATAAGACTTTGTTAACGTTATGTGCGACCGTCATATCTTGGCCAGATCGCAGCCAAAAATAGGTGCCGAAGGCGAAGATTGCACCAACAACCATGCCCGTTCCCATATGGAGCTTGGTAATCAAACTCTTTTCGGGATTTGGAATGGGGCGAGTGCTAGTTGGATGATCTAAAGTCGTCATGCGTTATGACCTCCTTGAGCAGTTACCCAGTTGTCGAAATTGGTTGTGGTCATAATGTTTCCACCGGTTTCCATGTAGGCGTGGTACAGCCCGCAAAGTTCGGCGCACTTAACATCGATAGGTCCCAAGCGCGTTGGTGTTGTATGTACAACCGTTGTTTCCAAACGGTTTGCATCGACTTTGACACCAAGTTGAACTGGCCAGAACGAGTGATTAACGTCGGCTGAAATAACATTGAAGATCACCGGACGATCGATGGGAAGATTGAGTTCGTTGGTTTCAATTCCCTGTGCAGGATATTCAAAAGTCCAAACCCACTGTGATCCCGTGACGTTGACGACGAGAGCTGTTTTGGCTTCCGCTGCCGCTGCCTCGGAGCCCACGTTGAGTTCGACGATTCCCCAAATAATTGCAAGGAGTGCGAAGAGGCTGGTAACAACGGTCCAGACGATAACCATCGGACCGTTTGTACGGATTCCAGGTCCATCTTCTGGAGGCGTATCCCCGCGTTGTCTCTGCAGAAAAGTGTAAGCGGCCATTCCCAATACCAGTCCGCAGATTGGAGCCGATATATATGTGAAGGCAACCATAAGCGCTTCATTTGATTTCATATCGGTAGACATGATGGTTGGCATCCACTTGGGATAAAACTTCCAACCTAATACAACGAAAACTAAAGTGAAGAAGATGCCAAGCGCAAAAGCCTGTTGAACATCTTTACCTTTAAGTACTTTGGTAAAACGCTCACCTGGGGTTGGCGGTAGTTGTTCTTCATCGTGATCGTGGTTACTCATGCGACGGTCACCTTTCCAGACATATATCCAAGTTGACCCATTACTGCACCAAACTTTCGGTAAGTACCATCACCGCAGGGATATTCGCAGTTCCAGACATATTCACCGGCTCCGCCTGTGAGGAATGAGAAAGTGACGGTGTGACCTTTGTAATTTGTTCCGGCGTCCTTCGTTGGCAAGAAGTTGTCCTTATCGTCGGTGGCTACTCGAGGCAGTGGCACGTTGACGAATAGTGGATCTTGCGTAGAAGTTGGCAAGCCATGCAAGGTGAATGTGTGTTGTACCTGGTCGTAAGGAATATTTGTGACATCGGTACCGTCGATGTTCATCGTGCCGCCGACAGTGCCGACAACTTTTCCAAAGTAAGCATGGTTAAGTGCTTCACCACTGTCGTAGACATGAAGAGTTACCGTCACATATGTGTGGGCGGGAAGAACCAAATGTGTAGAAGGTCCGTATTGCACCCAATCTTTATTATTTGATTTGTAACCATGTTCAGCAGCTGTTGCCTTATCCGGATACACACCTAGAACCGCCGAAGCCTTTGCATAATCTTTTCCGTCGATGCTAATGGTTTGCGAAGATTTGGTGGCGTATAAAGGTTTTTGCGGATCAGCGCTTAAGTGATGAAGTAAGACGCCCACAAGTGAGACGACCGCCACACCGAGCAACACAAAAACCAATCCGCCGATCGAAAACCTCTTTCGATTTTCTGTCGAAGTGGTCACATTCCTGCCTTTCGTGAGAGTCGAGAAAGTATTCCGCGAGGGTACGCCTGAGAGTATGTTTAGGGAACTACCTGAAAAGCATAAGAAACTAGACCAATTGTTTAAGTGCTAGCACTCGTTAGGCGGTTATGAAGCTCAACCCTGCTTGGGACCTTCTCTTTGGCGCCCTCCTTCTTGCCGTATTCCTGTGGTACTACTCAGAGCGGCCTGCCACCCATCAGGTATCCAAATGGCGGCAAAGCCTCTTCTACTCGGCACTGGCGCTTACCACGCTGGTTTTGGTCGGTCCCATCCCACATATCGCGGTCCGGATCTTCTGGGTTCACATGATTCAACACATCCTGCTGATGATGTTGATCTCCCCGCTGATCGTTCTCGGCTCACCATTTAAGGTTTTACTCAACTCCACATTTCCGGCGCTGCGCAGCCTGGCACGGGGGGTAGCCTCACTTCGAATCATTCGGATTCTCTTCAAACCCCAAGTCGGATTCCTGATCTTCTTGGCGACTCTGATTGCCACTCATTTTGGACCGTTGGCCAATGCTGGGATGTTGAATTCAAACGTCCACTGCCTTGAACTCATACTCTTCTTATTGGGCGGCGTTATTTATTACTACCCGGTCTTGGATGGGAATCCCACGCCATATCCCGTCTCTTATGCCGTGCGTCTGGGATCGCTCTTTGCCATGATGTTGCCGGAGACGATGACGGGATTCTTTCTCTATTCGGGAAATAAATTGCTGCACAGCGTGCACTTTGCCTCACACCAGCATTCGGGTCAGGCGACGGCAACTGCGACCTCTCTGCGCGACCAGCACACAGGAGGGGCATTGATGTGGGCCATGGGCATGCTCATCGATTCTATGTGGGTGGTGATAGCGGCCAAAGATTGGTTTGCGTACGAGAAGAATTTGGCAGAATTAGAAGATGAGTGAGGAGCAGACGCCGCCGCATTTAGATCCCAAGCGAAAATGGATCTTGATGGCCATACCAGTGTGCGCGCTATTAGGTGTCTTCGAATTTCAGCGAGCGTTAGACGGTAACCACCGAAGTTGGGTCTACGTTTTCGAATGGCCTTTTTTTGGGGTATTCATTCTTTATATGTATTGGAAACTTTCCCAACCACGTGAACCCTTTGATGATTCTGACGATCCACCTCGAATGGTGGATTAATTAAGATCGCCAAGAAGAATGAAGTGGGCGACCTTCGGCATAACCAGCAGCAGATTGAATTCCGATGACAGCTTTTTCGTGGAAGTCATTCAAGCTTGAGGCGCCGGCATAAGTACATGAAGAGCGCAACCCAGAGATAATTTCATCGAGTAGATCTTCAACACCTGGACGAGCCGGATTGATGTACATCCGAGACGATGAAATTCCTTCTTCGAAGAGCGCCTTGCGGGCACGGTCAAATGCATCTTCAGTCGCAGTTCGTGCAGCAACGGCTCGTGCAGAAGCCATGCCAAAAGATTCTTTATAGAGCGCGCCATTGGCGTCTCGATTGAGATCGCTGGGGGATTCAAGAGTTCCGGCAAACCAGGACCCAATCATCACTTGAGAAGCACCAGCAGCTAGGGCCAAGGCAACATCACGCGGGTGGCGCACACCACCGTCTGCCCACACATGTTTGCCGAATTTCTTGGCTTCGGCGGCGCATTCCAAGACTGCAGAAAATTGTGGACGCCCAACACCAGTTTGCATACGAGTGGTGCACATGGCACCTGGGCCAACTCCTACTTTAATAATGTCTGCGCCGGCTTCGATGAGGGCGCGCGTTCCTTCGGCAGTAACAACATTTCCAGCAACGATGGGTATTGATGGGCTGAGACCACGGATTGATTTCAACGCCTCGATCATTTTATTTTGATGACCATGCGCGGTATCAACAACCAGGACATCGGCCCCAGCCGCGATGAGAGTCTTGGCCTTGCCGGCTACATCGCCATTAATTCCCACGGCCGCGGCAACACGTAGTTTGCCATGTGAATCGAGGGCTGGCTTGTAGAGCGTCGCTCGAAGGGCTGCAATGCGAGTGAGGATACCGACGAGGTTGCCTAGTGAATCCACGACCGGCGCCAATCTCCGTCGGTTGGAATGCAAGAAATCGAAAGCTTCATGCGGAGTGACGGTATCCGGAAGAGTCACTAGGTCTTTGCTCATGATTCGATGCAATTGCGTAAATCGATCAACGCTCTGACAATCGGCCTCGGTGATTATGCCGACCGGCTTTCCATCTTCAACAACGATCAACGCTCCGTGAGCGCGCTTATTAAGAAGGTCAATCGCATCGGCGACAGTTTCTGAAGGAGTTAAGGTCACCGGAGTATCAAAGAAGGTATGGCGTCCTTTTACCCATGCAATGACATCGGCCACGATCTCCAATGGAATATCTTGGGGTATTACCGCAATCCCGCCACGGCGAGCAATAGTTTCAGCCATGCGGCGTCCAGATATTGCAGTCATATTAGCTACAACGATGGGAATCGTTGTTCCGGTGTGGTCCTGAGAATTTAAGTCCACATCCATACGACTTTGGATCTCGGATTTACTGGGGACCATGAAGACGTCGTCATAGGTCAGGTCATATGAAGGGCTATTTAGGAAGCGCACGTGGCAAAACTATACCTTTATTTATCCGCTATCTCTGTCGGCTTTGAGACCTTTCCCAGCAACATTGGCTGTACTACGCCTATGAGCGACGTGTCCCTAGCCGAAGAAAGCCCGGCCCCAGTCACACAAGCTCGAATTTCCGAACACTGGCAATGGCGCATTGGCTTAGCTCTACTTACTCTCTTTACTGGCTGGCTCTATTTGTGGCGGCTAGCTACCGGTGCTCGTTCAGAATATTACGCAGCCATTGCCGTCAGCATGAGCAAGAGTTTTTCGAATTTCATTTTTGGAAGTCTTGATCCTGCTGGGACGGTTTCACTAGACAAGATTCCAGGTTCGTATTGGATCCCTGCGCTCTTTGTGAAAGTTTTTGGATTTAGTACCTGGGCTGTAGATGCGCCTAACGCGCTCGCCGGGATTGGCGTTGCAATATTTATCGCAATGGCGGTTCGTAGATATTTTGGAATCTATGCCGGCCTCTTTGCAGGTGCCCTCATTGCCACGACCCCCATCATTGCCGCTGTCGCTCGGTCCAATCAACCACAGACTTTTTTTCTGCTTGCTCTTGCGATCTCGGCAGACCGAGCGACGGCTGCACTGAAGAGTGGCAATAGACGATCACTCATCTGGACAGGTGTCTGGATCGGCATAGCTTTTCAAACTTATATGTTAGAAGCATGGGCTGTTTGGCCAGCGCTTATCGTCGCTTGGTTAGTTGTAGCACCCGTCGCAATGAAAGAACGTATAAAAACTCTTCTGATAGCAGGCGTTAGTTCTCTAGCCGTATCGCTTTCCTGGATCATTATCGTGACTATGACACCGGCTTCGTCCAGACCATATGTGGGAGGCACTTATCACAACAGCGCTTGGGAAATGGTTTTTGGTTACAATGGGTTAGGCAGATTCAGTGCGACGCAATCTCTTTCATCTGCCACCGACAATCCAATATTCCGCAGTTTCACGCCGCCATTTAGTGGCACCTCGGGATTTGCCAGATTATTTAATAACCAAGTTGCGGGACAGATTTCTTGGCTAATTCCAACAAGCGTTATTGCGATTTTAGTGTTAAGTTTTGCAACGTTTCGCAAACCGGAATACAGATTTGCACGTGGCGGGTTCATCTTTATTGCACTTTGGTTCATAACTTTCTACTTAATGTTTGCAAAAGTTGCTGGAATGCATCAGTTTTATACAACTTCACTTGCGATCCCTATGGCATTCCTGATTTCAGGGTCTATGAAATTTCTCATTGAGCGACGAGAGCTATTTTTCAAAATTGTGCTCAGTCTCCTACTTCTGGGCAGCGCAATCTGGATGAGCATGGTCTCAGGCAGATATCAAGGTTTCTACGGCTGGTCTCCCTACGTTGCCTTTGGACTAGCAGCCATTGCGATCTTCTTTCTCTTCATTGTTCGTAATGGAGCGATGAAGTCTCTGCTGGCACTTGCCATTGCTGGATCGCTCCTAACTACGCCTACGGTTTGGGCGGCTGATGTGAAGAATCGAGCGAATTCCATAAATCCCACTGCAGGACCTAATTCTGAAGGCGCAGGATTCGGTGCACCCGGTGGTGCCCGACCAGCTGGCGTTCCTGGCTTGGCGCTCGGCAATCCACCGACAATAGGTCCACGTCCCAACGGAAATTTCGATCCTAGAAATTTTCGCGACCCTAATCATCACGATCAATTCCCTGGGGGCGCGCGAGGTGGTTTCGGTGGCGCAGGTGGCGGTTTCGGGCAGAGCGCAGACAAGACGCTAATTGCATACTTAAAACTTCATCGCGAAGGAACCAAATACCTACTAGCTACTTTTGGTGGAATGAGCGCAGCCCCATTTATCACCGCTACTGGCGAGAATGTCCTTCCTATCGGTGGTTTCGATGGGCAGGATCCCTCGCCGACGCTGGAGAGGTTCAAAGAATTGATTAAGAGCGGTGATCTTAAATATGTATTAGTCGGTGGCATGGGTAGCGGGAATAACGGAAACGGAGCTAACACCTCCATCATTGAGACGTGGGTTACTGCAAATTGTCAGATTGACTCTTCCGCGCCATCGAACTCCTCGATCTACTTATGCACTCCGGAAGTGGCTGTTAACAATTAGTAAAGTTCTAGACTTATAGCGTGCTACCTCTACTGAATTTAGGTACTGAACTTTTCTTTTGGTTTCTGACCTTCGCTCTGTTAATCGCACTTACCGTTCTCTGGCACAAACTTGCTCATAAAAAAGCCAGGCATTTGGGTATTCGCTTCGTGGCGCTTTTACTTCTACAAATCTTGGCAATCTCCTCAGTGTTAATAACGATTAACCGTTCGGGTGAGTTTTATTCAAGTTGGGGCGATCTCTTTGGAAGTAAACGCAACCTTTCAAAAATTGCCATCAATTCCAACTCATTGGCAGAGATCACTCAAAATGACTTATCCCACGCTAAGCGAACTGCACTCGGCAGCCTGATTATTCGCAAGGTCATTACTGGTGAACACTCAGGAGTAAGCGATGTTGTCTACGTTGTGCTTTCTCCAAAAGTTGCTGCGGCATACACGTCATCCAATAACCCAGTACTTCCTACAAATTATCAAGTTGTCGAACTATTTTCCGGTTTTCCAGGCGTACCACAAACATGGATAGGTGCATTGCACGGAATTGACACCATCGAACAATTAGAAGCACAAGGACAAATCAAACCTACGATTGCGATTATTCCCAACATCAATGTAGTTCCGGCGCAAGACAGCGAATGCTTAAATATTCCAAAAGGTGCCCAAGTTGAAACCTGGTTGAGTGATGACATGCATCGCTTCGCAAGGAGATTCCTAGGAATCGATAATAGAAAATGGACAAGTTTTGGATATTCAACCGGAGGTTGGTGTGCTACCGAGTTAGCGGTCCGCCATCCACATCAGTATGCCCGGGCAATTTCCTTAGCGGGTTACTTCTCCCCAAGTTTCGAAACGGGAATCAATAAATCTATGGCCAAGAAATTGATTTCAGAATATGACTTGATAACCACGATTAAAACTTCGGCGTCAAACCCGGCACTCTTGGTGATTGCAAGTAAAGCCGATCACTTTTACTACAAATCCGCCCTGAAGTTTGTTCAAGAAAGTTCGCCCTATTTATCTGCCAAGTTCGTTGAGATCCCTTTGGGTGGGCACAATCTGCAAGTTTGGCACCCTTACGTTGAGACCGGAATGCTCTGGATTAACGAACAGAGTGCGAACGGAAACTAGTAATAAATTTCTCGGCACGGAGCGCCGCCCACCCAACGGAGACTAGGTCGCTGGCTTTTGGATAGAGAACATAGCGAGTTTCCCATTCCGGTTGGAACTTGGCATTGAAGCGATAGAGGGATTCCACCTGGAACCAATTGGAGAGAAATCTGATGAAGTTTCTCGTGCTTCGGACGATTGGACCGGCGCTGATTTTATCTGCGCGCTCGAAGAGAGACCTAAATGCCGCAAAGTTGAGAGAGATATGTGTCAGACCGTGTTCGGCCGCATATTCGACAGTTGAAACGATCATCAGTTCACTGACTCCAGGGTCAGTACCCTTCTCGCGCTGCATGCGATCAAGAGAGAGACGGTTAGTGGTCCAAGGGACAAAATAAAGAAAACCTTTTACTACCCCATCTTGACGCGCGATCGTTATATACGTCTCCTGATCTATCGCCTCACCAAATCGATCCATTGACATGGAAAAACCGCGCTCTGGTACGCCGTAACGCCACTTCTTCGCGAGCTCTTGCATCTCGCGTTGTAGAGATGGTTCTAGTTCGCAAAATTTAGTTGTCTGGCTGGTGTATCCCTTGCGCTTGATGCGATTGACCATCTGGCGCACGTTGCTCATCGAACGTCCTTCAAGAGTGAAGTTAGCAACATTAATGATGGCTTCATCGCCAATATCAATAGCAAGCATTTCTGCCTTGTCGACCCACACTTCGCCACCGTGATCGCTGGCTCCCATAACTGCAGGTGTCCAAGCATGTTCTTTGGCGACAGTGAGAAATTCCTCGATCGCTTCTGGCCAAAGGCTGTACTCACCAAATGGGTCACCGCTGGCCAGCATAACTCCGCCTTGGACGCGATAAGCGATGCCCGCCTTCCGATTCTTTGCCCAGATAACACTTTTGTCCAACCGAGTCGCAAAGTAACCCAACGAATCCTGCTCTAGATCGTGCTTTATAAGTTTCTTCACGATTTCAAGTTCTTCATCACTCATTTTTGGCGTCGGTTCAATTCTGCGGAAATAGAGCCAGACCGGAATCAGAATGAGGAAGATGCCGAAAGTTCCTAAGGTAAAGCCCAGCGCATCGTTGGAACGATCGGAAATGAACTTAACTGGACCGGTAATCCCAACCAATCCTTCAAGAACGGTAAGTAATATCTCTTTCACCGACGGGTTACCAGAAATTTGGGAGCCGTGCCGGAAGAGCAAAATCAATATTCCGGAGATGAAGAAAATAATAAATGCAAAAACAAAGCCATAAACAGGACGCAATTTGGTTGTTGGGTCAGATTTCGCATAGAACTCTTTGCGGTAAGCCAACAAGAGGATGATCAGAACAACCGAGAGAATTTCCTCAAAAGGTTGATCGGTAAAACGCAGACCATTTGCGATCAAACTAATTACTAGAATTGAAATGCTCATCGTCCAGGCACGTCGTTTACGTCTGATCAATCCTCGAGCCAAAATTAGAGTAATGACCCCGGTAAAGAATGCAGTAGCGAACGCGGTTGAGTGAACTGCAAGTGGTAGGTAGTGATCAATCTTGTGAGCCCGGATGCGTATGGGGCGAAATAAGTTGGCGCCCATATCGAAAAGACCGACCAAGTATGCAAAGCGGCCAATCCACTTCGGGACTGAACCACTGATCTTCATTATCTAAATACCCCTGTATGTCCAAGTGAGTAACGACCCGGCTGTGGATAGATTGCTAAGCCGTGCGGCTCTTTGCCAACTTTAATTTTAGTGAGAAATTTTCCGTGCACAATATCAAAGACATAAACAACATTGTCGTATCGACCAGAGACCCAGAATTGCGTGCCATCTGCAGAGATGCCACCCATATCGGGGCTGCCACCGCCAGGAATTTTCCATTTGGCGATAATTTTGTTATCTGAGAAGCGCAACACCGAGACACTTCCTTCGCCACGGTTAGTAATGAGGGCAGTCTTTGAATCGCGCGTGACATAAATTCCGTGCGCTTCCTGTCCAGTCTTGATGAGCGTGAAGTGGCCAAAGTTATTAGCCTTCATCATCCAAACTCCGTTGGACATCATGTCGGCAATATAGAAAGTGCTGCCATCGGGGGAGATCTTCACATCCTGCGGCATTGGATTTTTAACGTAGGTGTGCGGCAACTTGGCGGTCTTCACCAATGCCATTTTGCTGGTGTTCAGCCAGAGCATCTCACCGTTGAACTCGCAGCTAGCCATAAAGAAATTGCCATCTTTGGTCCAGTCGGCGTGATTGACGCCAGGGCACGGGACTTTTACTACCTTCTTTATTGCCATCGTGTGGGGGTCGCGGAAGACAATCTGTTGGTCAGCCTCGGCCATAACAACTGCATATTTCCCATTGGGCGTGAAGTAAAGGTTATAGGGGTCATGGACGTAGACCGGCTTGCCGATTGTGACCGTCGCAGGGTTAATAGGGGTCAGGTAATTGCCTTCATTGTTATTGACCCAGAGGGTCTTTAAGTCCCAGGAGGGGACAACATGTTGGGGGCCTTTGGCGGTCTTAAAGGTCTTCACGACTTTGAAGGTTTTTGGATCGATGACCGAAACGGTATTGGAGGTGTGATTCGGGACGTAGACGCGCTCGGGCATATTTTTTACTACATCTGAAAGTTGGTTGGCGCGATCAGCAGCGTAGATATCGTTCTGATCGAGCACCGGTGGCATTCCGGCGAGCGGTGTTGAAGCTGAAGCGGGGAGGAAAAGCGTTGTGGCAGCAAGAATTACGAGTCCAAGAAACTTACGCATCAAATCTTCCCCAACATAGTGGTGAGAGTTACTGGTGTGAAACCTTTGGCGTGCAACTTCTCTAAGAGAGTAGGAAGCGCTGTGATTGTATTTTTGTGTCCAAAATGCAAACTTATAATGCTGCCGTTTTGCACGGAGTTCATGACGTTATTGATAATCGCGGTTTTGCTGGGGTCTGTGTAATCCATCGAATCAACTTCATAGGAGATGCTCTGGTTGTATCCGTATTTGAGCGCACTCTTACGAATCAAAGCAGTTGTGTGTTGAGTCCCGGATGCGCGAAACCAAGAGCCGTGATTGCCAATTAGTTTTTTGAGTTCAGCAGCGCAGCCAGCAATTTCAGAATCAACTTGCTTGGCAGTCAAAGTTTTCATCGCATAGTGATGCAGGGTGTGATTACCTAGATCGTGACCATCTGCCAAAATTGTTTTTGCGTAATTCGGATTTGAAATCAACCAAGTTCCGACTGCGAAAATTGAAACAGGTGTTTTGGTGCTGCGAAAGATCTGCAAAAGTGAATCTGCGATGGAACTGGAGCCGGCTCCGTGAAAAGTTAGGGCAACTTCCGCCTTAGTGCGCGGGCCATGGGTAATGTCCGGTTTGGGAACTGACGCCATTGCTGGATCTAAAAAAGTTGCGGTTGCGGCAATTGCCCCCGCCTGAATGAATTGTCTACGGTTTAGGCTCACTGGCTAAGAATACTTCCGCTGGGTGGCGCCGCCCCAATCGCGCCCTTATTGCTAGTGTTCTCAGTACGCGCAGTGCTAGCACTTAAGGAGTCACCTTGAGCGAAGATGACGAAAATCAAGACGAGATCGTTACTGAGGAAATGCTGTGGGAACGAATTCCTGAGGTCGAAGGTCTAGAACGCGCAAATACATATTACGAACTTAGCGCTCGCATTTACGCGCGCGGCCAATATGACGAAGCTCTGGCGCTTGCCGAAACCGCTCGTGATATTTACTCCGAACTTGGTCCAGTAGTTCCAGCAGATGGCTTAGCCCAGGCATATTCGGCAATCGGGTACAACCTCAATCAATTGAAACGCATGCCCGAGGCAGCCACCGCCATGAGTAAGGCCGTCGAACTTCTTCGCGAATCTAAATCTCCATTGGCGATCGATTTAGCCTGCACCTTGGGTGAATGGTGGTTTGGTTCGAAGGAGTTTCAAAAGACTGTTGACTGCATGACTGATTGCGTTCAAGAGCATCTAGTAGATGGCAATGACAGCGGCGCCGCAAATGATCTTCATTTAATTGGTTGTGCCCGTCGTGAATTAGGCCAATTCGAAGAAGCTCTAGCCGCCTTCCGTGAAGCTCGCACCCTTTTTAAGAATCTCAAGGAAGTTATCAACGTTGCCAGGTGCGATCAGAAGATTGCACATTGCCTTGTCGAAATTGGCGACGGGGATGCAGCTTTGGCTGCGGCTCAAAAGTCACTGGATGTTTTCGTAACCGCTCACGATCATCGCCGCGAAACTTATTCATTACTCGAACTAGGTAAAGCCCAGATTCTCATCGGTCAAGCTGATTTAGGTTTACTTACTCTAGAACGCGTTCTAGAAGATGCAACCGATTCAGATCCACGCGATTTCGAATTCATTCTTGAAGTCGAACGCCGGATGGCCTCTGCGCTACGTGCATTGGATCGCGAAGAGGATGCACTTGAGATCGAACGACGATTACTTGCAGTCTCAGAAATTATTGAAGATCAGTGGGTTGAACCTAGTTTGTTCGACGAACGTTAAGGTGCTGCATCGCCCAGGCATACATTGCTATTGCGCCCGCGGCAGATGCATTCATTGATCTAGTTGATCCATACTGTTGAATCGCTAATACTTGCGAGCAGATTGATACCGCTTCATCGGACATTCCTGCACCCTCTTGACCAAAGAAGAGCACGCATGTTTCCGGAAGTGTCGCTGATTCAAGTTGAGTAGATACCGGCAGGTTATCAATACCAATAATCGGTATCTGATTCTCGTCACACCAATTTTTGAAATCAGCAATCGTTGGGTGATGAATAACTCGTAGATATTTATCCGTGACCATTGCGCCGCGACGATTCCAGTCCCGCTTGCCGACAATATGAACTGCGCTGACATTGAAAGCGTTTGCGGTGCGAACGATGGATCCGATATTTAAGTCATGCTGCCAATTTTCAATTGCAATCTGAAGCGGATGGCGCTTTGTGTCTAGGTCTGCAACTATCGCTTCAACTTTCCAATAACGGTAGTGGTCCAACACATTGCGACGATCGCCTTGTTCGAGCAATTCTGGATCAAAGTAATCCTCACTTGGCCACGGAAGCGGCATAGGACCGACACCGACCACGGGATAGAATTCACCAGGTCCAATTTCCACTTTCCCGACTGGTTGTTGGCTAGATTGTTCGGACATAGGCGCCACTGTAGAGGGAGAGAAGTAGATGCGAAAATCTTGGCTTCCTCCTTATCTCGCACTTGGCTTTGTCTGGGGTTGCTCATTCATATTTATTAAATTGGGATTGGAATTTCTCACCCCCTTTGGCGTCGCTTTCGGTCGATCAGCGTTAGGGGCTGCGACGCTCTTGATCGTTGCGAAGTCTCGGGGAATTCAGTTGCCTCGTGAACGCAGCACCTGGTTCAAACTCTGGATCGTTTCCTTGTTACTTAACGTCTTTCCGGGCATTCTCTTTGCTTATGCCGAAGTTCGCGTCACCACGGTTTTGGCCGGCATCATTAATGCCGCCACTCCGCTGGCGACGTTGATCGTGATTCTCATTGCTTTTCGAGAGGAGAAACCGAAAGCCGAGCAACTACTGGGGTTGGCCTTGGGTGCCTTCGGGGTAGTAACAGTCTTGGGGATTTGGC
The DNA here is from genome assembly GCA_947371865.1 of Actinomycetota bacterium. Classification (GTDB taxonomy): domain Bacteria; phylum Actinomycetota; class Actinomycetes; order Nanopelagicales; family Nanopelagicaceae; genus CAIMZW01. The sequence goes on along the minus strand of CANBRH010000002.1, from coordinate 48,428 downwards.
GGGGGATTGGCCACAATTCTGGGATAGGGATTATCGCGTTACTTGTAGCTGTGAGCTGTTACGGAATTTCTTTTCCGTTCACGCGCAAATATGTGATTCCGCTGGGGATGCGCTCTGAAAGTTTGGCGGCGGCTCAAATAACGTGTGCGGCGATCACCCTGCTTCCACTCTATTTATGTAACGGCATCTCAAAGGATAGTTATCGCCTTGGTCCCATTTTGGCCATGTTGGCGCTCGGAATATTCGGAACGGGGTTTGCCTACATCTGGAACTTTTCGATCATTGCTTCGGCGGGAAGTTCGATTGCCAGTACTGTCACCTACTTGACACCTGTCGTGGCCGTCTTTGTAGGTTGGATATTCTTGGGCGAGTCCATTACCTGGAACCAACCAGTGGGTGGCGCCTTAGTCATAATTGGTGCAGCAACTTCGCAAGGCAGGCTTCGACTAAAGAAAGAGAAATTGTAAAAGTGCGCAGATCTTTAATTCTGGCAACAGCGATTGCGCTGAGCGTCTCTACGATTCTGCCTGCCAACTCATCATCTCTACCTACATCCTTTATTAAATTTGCAGACTCACCTTTGCTTGCCCACCCTGGAATAATTGTCATCGACCCAGCAACAGATCAAACGCTTTTTTCTTACAAACCGGATGCACTTCGAGCGCCAGCCTCGGTACTTAAATTAGTTTCGATGGCAACGGCGATTCATAATTTAGGTATCGACAAGGTTTTTCACACCTCTCTTTATCAATCCACTAAGCCCGATACTTATTTATTACTGGGCGAGAGCGATCCCTGGCTTACGGCCAGCCCCTTTGAAGCCAAGAAATATCATCGCGCTTTTTCACCCGAGCTGATCAACGCTCTCAGTGCGGCCCATCCTGGAATTCGTAACTTCACCATCGAATATTCTGGAGTTTACGGAAAAGACCTATTAATTCTGGAAAAGTATTTCCCTAAATTAAAATTGAATTTTGTGGCGCTTCCTTCTAATAATGTCGCTAACACATTGATGTCCGAGAAGATCGCTGAAATAGCTTCGCCACCCTTAAGCGAGATTGTTAAATTCACTCTGCTCTGGAGCGATAACGTTTTGGCTGATCGTCTGGCTCACTTGGCTGCGCGCAAACTGGGCTACGTGGCAGATGTCCAAGGAGTACAACTTGCCTTTGAAGAAACCCTCGGAACCCTTGGCGTTGAAACCAAAGGTTTAGTAATCAAGGACGGGAATGGGTTGTCGAAGGAGACTCGAATCTCTGCCCGAACTGTGGCGGAGCTCCTGATTGCGATTAAGAAGAACCCCGAATACCAGGTTATTTATGATGGTCTGCCACTAGCTGGAAAGACCGGAACTCTGAAAACTCGATTCGTGACGGATGCGCCGTCCGCGGTTGGATTGGTAAAGGCAAAGACTGGCTGGATCAACGGGACGGTTAGCCTGGCTGGTTACGTAACCGTAGGCGCGAATCAATACGTATTTACGGTGATTGCCGACCACGTAAAGCAGACCGAATATTCCAGGCAATTGGCTCGGGAGACCATCGACAAGATGCTCGCCACCATTGCCAAGCCGAAAACTGCCGCTTAGCCCTGCCCACCCATTGCCGAGTACGCTGTCGCGGTGATGAAGCGGGTTATGGCGCCATATTTGGCGTTAATGAAGTTGCGAGTTGTTGAACTCCTTCTTGTTACAACTCTTCCCGCACTCTTTCTGGCGGCAAAAGGCGTACCCCCCATCGGAGTCACGATTGCCACTCTTATTGGTGGAACTCTCGCTGCTGGGGCAGCCAATGCCTACAACATGATTATTGAAGTCGAATCGGATCGACTTATGGGCCGAACCAATAACCGACCTCTTGTTAAAGATGAAGTCTCCATCCGTGCTGCGCACATTTTCGCAGCAATCATCACGGTACTTTCGCTGGCAATATTTTTAATCTGGACCACAACTCTTGCCACTATTTGTACTGCAGTAGCGATAGCATTTTATGTATTCGGTTACACGATGGGGCTCAAGCGCCGGACCTCTCAAAATATTGTCTGGGGTGGTATTGCTGGTTGTTTGCCAGTACTCATTGGTTGGGCTGCGATTACTAACTCACTTTCATTAACCGCGTGGCTCTTTTTCTTCCTCATTTTCTTCTGGACCCCGCCACACTTCTGGGCATTGGCTATTAAGTACCGCGATGACTATGCCGCGGCAGGGATTCCGATGTTACCTGTGGTTGCTTCCATGAAATCTGTGCAAAAGCAGATGTGGTTCCACACCACGGGCATGATTATTACCTCGCTAGCGGTCTTATGGAGTGCGCACATGCCTGTGTGGACTTGGGTGATTTCCATAGCGCTTGCACTTGGCTTTGGAATCCAACTCGTCAAAATCGACGGCCCGGATTCAGACAAATCAGCAGCAAAACTTTTTCAGTGGTCTATTACCTACCTCAGTATTTATTCATTGCTACTTGTAGTAGGCGTTTTAGTTGGCTAGCGCTTGTTCTAAATCTTTAATTAAATCAGTGGAGTGTTCAAGGCCAACCGACAAACGAACAACTGAGTCATTAATACCAAGTTCAGCCCGCACCGCAGGATCTAAGCGACGATGGGTCGTTGAAGCGGGGTGAGTTATAAGAGATTTGCTATCACCCAAGTTATTGGAGATATCAATGACTTTTAACTTGTCCATCACGGCGAAGAGCCCATCCATGTCGCCGTTGAATTCGAAACTGATGGTGGTGCCACCGCCGATCATCTGGCGCTTGGTAATTTCGTAATCTGGATGCGTTGGAAGCCCAGGGTAATTAACCGATTTGATCTTGCTTTGAGACGTGAGAAATTCGGCCACCAACTGGGCATTGTCATTCATGCGATGTACGCGCATAGAAAGAGTTTCGAGTGATTTGACTAGGACCCAAGCGTTAAAAGCGCTGAGAGTTGGACCGGTATGACGCACGAATGGATTGAGGTAACCATGGATGTAGTCGAAGCTGCCTAGGATGGCGCCACCTAATACTCGACCTTGGCCATCGATGTGCTTGGTTGCTGAATACATAACAACATCGGCGCCAAGTTGAAGTGGCTTTTGCAGGATAGGAGATGCCATCACGTTATCAACGACAACTGTTGCTCCGGCTGCGTGAGCGAGTTCGCTGACCATGGCAATATCGACAACTTCTAACATGGGATTGCTGGGGGTTTCTAGAAAAACAACTTTAGTTTTCTTGCTGAGTGCTTTTGCCCAAACATCGGGATCGTTTCCACGAATAAATTCAACGGTGATGCCCCATTTGGGAAGAATCTCAGCGAGCACTACGTAACACGAACTAAACATTGCCGCCGATGCGACGATGTGATCGCCGGCTTCGACCAGGCACGCAACGGCAGCAAACATTGCTGACATTCCTGACCCGGTACCGACGCATAATTCTGCGCCCTCGATGGCAGCAAGACGTTGTTCAAACATTGCAACCGTTGGATTAGCGAAACGACTATAAACAAAATGATCAATCTCATCGGTGAAGGAATGGACCGCTTGTTCAGCAGATTCATATGTGTAACCACTACTGAGGTAGAGCGCTTCTCCAGTCTCACCAAATCCAGAACGAGCCAGGCCAGCTCTAATTGCTTGGGTATCGGGATGAAGCTCCCAGTCGGGGGCAACCCCTTCGGGTGAGCTCTGATATCCCCAAGGGCGATGGCGATGTGTCATGCGCCTAGGGTACTTGTTACTGTCTGAGTATGAAATCAACGGCAATTTCAGTCTCGGATCTTACGAAGGTTTATGGCGATCGCCCAGCGCTCTCCCACGCCAACTTCGAAGTACCGATGGGAACAGTGTGCGGCTTCGTTGGTCCCAACGGGTCGGGCAAGACAACCACCATTCGAATGCTTTTGGGATTGATTGCTCCTACCGGTGGTACCGGCACAGTTCTCGGTCACAACATCAGCCATCCTGAAAAGTACTTGCCACAAGTCGGCGCGATGATCGAAGGGCCTGCTTTCTATCCAGCGCTCTCAGGGCGAGAAAATCTCAATGTTCTGGCTTCCCTTGGTGGATTCCCCACTAGCCGCGTGCAAGGGCTTTTAGATCAAGTCGGACTTGGCGATCGCGGCGGCGGAAAATTCAAGACTTACTCCTTGGGCATGAAACAGCGCCTCGGAATTGCCGCCGCGCTTTTGCCTCAACCTAAATTATTGGTACTCGACGAACCAACAAATGGCTTGGATCCTTCCGGAATACAAGAAGTCCGAAACCTCATTAAAGATCTTGCATCCGATGGAACCACCGTTTTTGTTTCATCACATCTACTCAGCGAACTAGAAATGATCAGCGAATACTTGGTGATGTTGCGATTAGGAAAAGTTATTTTTTCCGGACGCACTCAAGATTTATTGGCGGCTCAACAACCGTTGCTTGTCGCTAAACCGGAATACGCGGTTGATCTGGGCAAGTTATTCGAAATTGCCAAATCCAGCGGCCATCAAGTTAGTTTGGTAGATGGCGCGCTGCACATAGTCAGCGATCCCGAATGGGCGCCGTCGCTAAACCGCTTGGCCTTTGAGGCTGGAGTAACTCTTGCATCGCTTGCGCCCGTCTTCCCAACTTTGGAAGAGACCTTCTTTGAAATGACAGGGGAATAGCCATGATCCACGTCATCATCGCCGAATCCAGAAAACTTCGTCGCCCAACTTTGCTTTTTTCAACTATGGCGATCACTGTAGTGCTCTCGGGTTTATTTACTTCCTTGCTCTTTCTTCTCATTAACTCTAAAGATGGCAATGGTAAGCGCGGTCAGATGATCTCACCTGCTTCGCTCTCATTGCCAAATGGTGTGGTTACTGGATTCACCAGCACCGCTACATTGTTGGGCATTGTGGCGCTGTGCATCTTCGCCGCCCAGACAGCCCAGGAATACACCTTCGGAACTTTGCGCAATTTGTTAGTTCGCCAGCCATCTCGCATGAAAATTCTCGGCGGCAAGTACATTTCAATGATCATTTTTGCGATTGTTATGGATGTGCTTTCACTCATCATTAGCGTCATTGCATCGTATGCACTCGCTGGTCACGCTCATGTCACGACAGTGCTCTGGAGTTCTGGCGCCGGCTATCGCGAAATCGGTCACGCTTTTCTCAATGTTCTCATCACGACATTGGGCTTTGGCACACTTGGAATGATTTTAGGACTGGCGCTTCGTTCGCCCATTAGTTCGATTGCGATCGGGGTCATTTGGGTCTTAATCGTTGAAAATCTGCTGGCACTAGCGGTCAAGAAGAGCGGACCATGGCTTCCGGGATATTTGATTTCTAACGTCGCTGAGGGCGGATCTGTGGACATTAGCTACCAAAGGGGACTGCTTTTGGGTGGGGCTTATCTTTTAGTCGGAGGCGCCGTCGTGAGTTATCTCTTTAAGAAGAGAGACGTATCCAACTAGCGACACTCGCCATTTTTTACAGCCGATATTCACTTTAACCCTTTACCCTTGGGACATCTTCTTCCCCAGGGGGTCTATTTATGCATGCTCGTTCCCGCAGGCTGCCGCTCCTCGCTGCAGTCACAGTGGCCCTTTTTGCTCTGGCTTCGACGCCACAAATGGCCGAAGCTAAGACCCGTAAACCAACCCTGGCTGAAATTGCTGCTGCAAAGCAGATAGAGGTTGCAAAACAACAAGCCGCAACCGCCGCCGCCGCCCGCCTGAACTCTGCGACGAAGACTTTAAATCAACTGACCTATTTAGCAAATCAAGCCACTTCCCGATATCGCCAAGCCCAGAGTGAATTAGCACAAGCAATAGCTGTTGCTAAAGCCGCCGCAGCTCATGCGGTCTTAACCCAAGCAGCGGTCAATGACGCAACACGTACTATCGGAAAACTTGCAACCAATGCTTACATGATGGGTGGCGGTTTTACAGATCTTGATTCAGTTCTGCACGCAAATGGCCCCCAAGATTTAATGGATCGACTCTCGACCCTCAACTCGCTGGGTGCTAATAACTCCACTGCACTACAGCGCTATCAAGCGGCATCCACCGCCGCAAAAGCTGCACAAGCCGAAGCTGATCGCACCAAAGCTGCACAAGTTGTTGCCACAAATAAAGTAGCAGCTGCTAAACAGATAGCTGATGATGCAAAAGCTGCCCAAGCAAAAGAAGTTTCTCGTCTTAGCGGAATTCAAGATGCGCTGGCGAAGGAATTGGCAAGTGCCAAGCGCGTTCGGGTCACTCTCGAACAACAACGGCAGCTGGCAATTCTTGAAGAGCAAAAAGCAAACACTGCAGCTAACACTTCAGGCCAAAAAAGCGTATGGCCTGACCGAGGCTTTAAAGGACGTACCTCAATTCGTTCTACTGACGCGATTCGCGCCAAGGCTGTCGCCTATGCCAAGAAGCAAGTACTTGCTCGATTGCCCTATGTATGGGGTGCGCAAGGTCCAAACTCTTACGACTGTTCCGGATTGGTCTACGCCGCATATCGTGCAGCCGGGTTGGGTTATCCCAACTGGTCCAGACTCAACGCTGCTTTGTACTTCGTAGATTCCAAGCGCATTGCCTTCGCTGATCTCGTTCCCGGCGATTTACTTTTCTACTCCTATGACGGAACGGTACAAAACATCCACCACATCACTATTTATGCCGGCAATGGCATGATGTGGGAGGCAAACTCAAAACGTACTGGCCTGCTCTACTCGAATATGTACAGCATTAAAGGTTTGATGCCGTCTGGTGGCCGAGTCTAGAAATTAACTACTCTTGACTCCATGAAGGCGATGATGGAGATCAGGCGATCACTGCGCCCATGGCTGGATCAAGTTTCGGCTGGCGAAAAAGTCCTGATTGGCGTCTCTGGTGGAATTGATTCCATGGCCTTGGCCTATGCCCTCTTTCAAGAGTCCGGGCCCAGGGCAGTAGTTGCCATCCCAGTGGTCATCGACCATGGACTTCAAGAAGGCTCAGCTGACATTGCCCAGGCGGTTGGCTCTCGTCTGGCCAGCATGGGCTTCCCTCAAGTGGAGATCAGGCGGGTTGAGGTCGAGATGGCAGATGGGCTCGAGGGGTCAGCTCGGCGGGCTCGGTATGAAAGATTTCATGCCCTCATCGATCACCATGGCGCTCGCTATCTTTTTCTAGGTCATACAGAGGATGACCAGGCCGAGACCGTTCTGCTCGGGCTGGCCCGAGGTTCTGGCACTCGCTCTCTCTCTGGAATGGCCAAGGAGATTGGCCCATTTATCCGCCCAATGTTGGATTTGCCGCGGGCAATCACGGCCGCAGCAGTGGTGGAAGCTGGATTGGTCGTCTGGGAAGACCCTCACAACTCCAATCAAAGATTTACCCGGTCCCGGGTTCGCCATCGTGTTCTTCCCGTATTAGAGGCTGAACTTGGCCCTGGAATCTCTTCTGCCCTGGCTCGAACCGCCAAAATTCTCCGCGAGGATGCCGATGCGCTGGATCTGCTCGCTAACCAATTTCTAGAGCGGAATAAGGGCGGGGATCTCGATGTTGCCCAATTAATGACGCTACCAAAAGCTATTCGAGCGCGAGTGCTCCGCCTGGCGATTTACCAAGCCGGCGCCCCTGCAGGTTCGCTCACGGCAGACCATTTGGCCCCGATCGAGGCTTTGGTCACCGGGTGGAAGGGACAAGGCCCCTCCTCACTGCCGGGCGGTGTGAAGGTAGAGCGTTTATCGGGCAGACTTTCGCTCTCACGTGGAGACTGACCACGAAAATGAATCCTGAAGGAGCAAAGTGGACTTAGCAGCAACTGGCAGTGATATTGAAAGAGTCGTCGTCACCGAAGAGCAAATTCGAACTCGACTCAAAGAACTTGCTGCGCAAGTAGAGGCTGATTACGAAGGCCGAGAACTTCTCGTTATTGGCGTCCTCAAAGGTGCCGTCATGACGATGGCCGACTTTGCCCGTTCCCTTCAACGACATATTGAAACCGATTGGATGGCGGTCTCCTCCTATGGATCTGGTACCAAGTCATCTGGCGTAGTTCGAATTTTGAAGGATCTGGATCGCGACATCCTGGGCAAAGAAGTTTTGATTGTGGAAGATATCGTCGACAGTGGTTTAACCCTTGCTTGGCTGAAATCAAACCTTGAATCTCGCGGAACAAAGAGTGTAGAAATATTAACCATGCTTCGCAAACCTGACGCCGCAAAGGTTGATGTTGATGTTAAATACGTCGGATTCGATATTCCATCCGACTTCGTTGTTGGTTACGGATTGGATTACAACGAGAAGTATCGAAACCTAGATTTCATTGGCGTTCTGGCAAAGCATATTTATTCCTAACTATTTCCCCTCACCTGCAAGAAATGAGATAACGCGTGGCTGAAAAGAAAAAGATTAAAGTTCAAAAACCTAAGATGCGGAAGATGCTTCGCGGTCCACTCTTTTGGATTGTTGCTGCACTCGTCGCCGTTAGCGTTTTTGGCAGAATCTCTGGCAGCGGTGCTCAATTCATTAAGGTGGATACCTCAACGGTTCTGGCGGAAATTTCAAATAATCAAGTCGACTCAGTCTTGTTAATCGATAAAGACCAGAAGATTCGCGTCATCCTGAAGGCTGGAGAATTCGTCAAGGGTTCTTCTCGGCTTGAAGCTTCCTATGTGGCAGGCCAAGAGCCACAAATAGTTGAGCTACTTACCAGCAATCCGCCTCCCAAGGCATGGAATGTAAAAGTCCCAACGCAATCAATTTTGGTCTCGATTTTCTTCACCTTTGCGCCACTTTTATTAATTGGCTTCCTACTTCTCTTCTTCATGAGCAACGCCCAAGGCGGCGGAAACAAAGTCTTTAGTTTTGGTCGATCGAAAGCTAAATTGCAGAGCAAAGAAACCCCGAAGAACACTTTTGCAGATGTTGCAGGTGCTGATGAGGCGGTCGATGAACTCCGAGAGATAAAAGACTTCTTGGCTGAACCGAAGAAGTATCAAGATATCGGAGCCAAAATCCCTAAAGGTGTTTTGCTTTACGGCCCGCCCGGAACAGGAAAGACGTTGCTCGCGCGTGCTGTTGCTGGTGAAGCAAACGTGCCGTTTTATTCGATTTCAGGCTCAGAATTTGTCGAAATGTTCGTAGGGGTTGGCGCTGCTCGAGTTCGCGATCTCTTCGCACAGGCGAAAGAGAACGCTCCAGCCATCATATTTGTCGATGAAATTGATGCGGTCGGTCGTCAACGTGGTGCCGGTCTTGGTGGCGGGCATGACGAACGCGAACAAACACTCAACCAACTTCTCGTTGAGATGGATGGCTTTGAGGCCAATGGTCAAGTAATTCTTATTGCGGCGACAAACCGGCCCGACGTGCTCGATCCCGCCTTACTTCGCCCCGGACGTTTTGATCGACAAATTCCTGTCGATCGACCTGATCTCAAAGGCAGAACTGCAATTCTTGAAGTTCACGCCAAAGGTAAGCCGCTGGCCAAGAATATTGATCTCAATGGATTCGCAAAACGCACTCCGGGATTTACTGGCGCAGATCTGGCCAACGTCCTAAACGAAGCTGCACTTCTGACTGCGCGTGAGAATGCAAAAATAATTACGACCAGCGCACTCGATGAAGCCATTGATCGCGTTATGGCTGGACCACAACGCAAGACTCGTTTGATGACAGAGGAAGAACGCCGCATCACGGCTTACCACGAAGGTGGTCACGCACTTGTTGCTCACGCCCTCCCACATTCGGATCCTGTTCATAAAATTACGATCATGCCGCGAGGCCGGGCGCTGGGCTACACCATGGTTTTGCCCGATGAGGATCGTTACGCCACAACTCGTAACCAAATGCTCGATCAATTGGCCTACTCTTTGGGTGGACGGGCTGCTGAAGAACTCATCTTCCATGATCCAACCACTGGCGCCTCAAACGATATTGAGAAGGCGACCAATCTAGCCCGAGCTATGGTCACTCAATATGGAATGACTGAGCGCATTGGCGCCATCAAATTAGGTATTAGCGAGGGCGAGCCATTCTTGGGCAAGAACTATGGCCACCAACGTGATTACTCCGAAGAAGTTGCTGGCATTGTTGACGAAGAGATTCATGACCTCATCAAGAATGCTCATCAAGAGGCGTTCGATATTTTGGTCGCTAATCGCGGAATTCTCGACGCTCTCGTTGTCGAATTGCTAGAGAAGGAAACGCTATTAAAAGAAGATATCGATCGCATCTTCCAAGGCGTCACCATGATTGCTCCTCGCCCAGCCTGGACTGGTTCACCAAATCGTCTACCGTCGGATTTGCCACCAGTTGCGATGTCTCCAGCCAACTCATTGCAACCTGCGGCGGAAGCCCCAACGGCAAAACAAGTACGTAAGCCTCGCGCTAAAAAGGTAGCGCCAGCAAGTGAATGAAATTACCCCAGTATCAATGGGACCTCATGACGGAGGCGCGAAGGCGCCTTTTGACCAAGAGCGAGCTGAACGCGCCATCACTGAACTGCTACTTGCAATTGGTGAGGATCCCACTCGTGAAGGTCTGGTTGATACACCGGGTCGAGTGGCCAGAGCGCTTCAAGAGAACTTTGCCGGTTTGTGGAAAAGCCCTGAAGAAGTTTTAACAACCACATTCGACATTGGCCACAGCGAACTCGTCATTGTCCGCGACATTGAAGTCTTCTCCCACTGCGAGCATCACCTCACTCCCTTTCATGGCGTCGCTCACATTGGATACATACCTGGCAGCAGTGGTCGAATTACTGGTCTATCAAAATTGGCCAGGTTGGTTGATTTATATTCCAGACGACCACAGGTTCAAGAGCGCCTCACAACCCAAATTGCCGATGCCATGGTTGAGGTATTGAATCCTGGCGGTGTAATCGTTGTCATTGATTGCGAGCACCTATGTATGTCGATGCGAGGCGTCCGGAAATCACAGGCTCGCACCATCACAAGTGCCGTTCGCGGACAACTGCGCAATCCAGCAACTCGAGCCGAGGCAATGAGTTTAATTACCGCTGCATCCCACTGACGTGAAAAACCTATTTGCATGATAAACAGCGTCGCCCCGTTAGTCATGGGCATACTCAATGTAACGCCAGATTCTTTCGCTGACGGAGGTCGGCACTTTTCATCGGAAAGCGCTCTGCGTCGAGCTGAAGAAATGATCTTTGAAGGCGTCGACATCATCGATGTAGGTGGTGAATCAACCCGTCCCGGAGCTGAGAGAGTAGATGCTGGCGAAGAAGAAGCCCGTGTTATCCCTGTCATTAAAGCGCTCTCTGAACTCGGTGTAGCAATAAGTATCGACACTATGCGAGCAAGTGTGGCTCGATCAGCAATTGCTGCCGGAGCGACATTTGTTAATGATGTCAGCGGTGGACTAGCCGATCCAGACATGGCCAAAGTAATTGCAAGTCACCCAGAAGTTCAGTACATAGTCATGCATTGGCGTGGGCATTCGGCGAGTATGAATGAGCTTGCGAAATATCAAGACGTTGTAGCTGATGTTAAATCTGAACTTGATGATCGAGTATTGGCGTTGACCAAACTCGGCGTAAAAGCAGAACAAATCATTTTGGACCCAGGCATTGGTTTTGCAAAATTACCCGAACATAATTGGCAACTTCTCCGAAATCTTGATCGACTTTCACTTCTGGGTTTCCCCTTGTTGGTAGGTGCATCTCGAAAGCGCTTCTTGGGTGAACTTCTCGGAGGTGCCACACCGGATGATCGCGAAATTGCCTCGGTTGCGTTAACGGCTTTGTTAACCAATGCCGGCATCTGGGGGATCAGAGTTCACAGTGTGAAGCCACATAAGCAAGCGATCTCCGTTGCATTGGAGCTAATGAAATGAGCGACCGCATCATCATCACGGGAATCTCTGCTACGGGATTTCACGGAGTCTTCCCTGAAGAACGAATCCAAGGGCAGAAATTTGTCGTCGATGCAACGTTGTCACTCGATCTTTCGGTACCCGGTTCAAACGATCATTTACTCAACACCGTTGATTATTCCAAAGTCGCCCAATTGATTCACGAAATTATTGTGGGCGAACCATTCCTACTTATTGAGCGTTTGGCAGATGAGATTGCTCATCGAGTACTGAAAACTTATTCACTCGTTCAATCCATCGAAGTTACCGTGCACAAACCTGAAGCACCGGTAGGGATAGATGTAGCCGACATCGCCGTTCAGATAACTAGGCACCAATGAAAGTTGTTATTGCCCTGGGATCGAACTTGGGCGATCGGGAAGCCAATCTCAATCGCGCCGAGGCTGAACTGAGTGAAGTCATCCGTATCGATGCCATTTCATCGTTTATCGATACTGACCCAGTTGGGGGTCCTGAGCAACCTGACTATTTAAATGCCGTCCTGGTGGGCGATTGTGATCGCGAGCCCGAGGAACTTCTTCAACTCTTGTTACAGATTGAATCAAGATTAGGTCGGGTTCGTGACGTGAAGTGGGGACCTAGGACCTTAGACCTCGATCTCATTGTCGCTGGCGACTTGTTAATTGATAGTGAAGAGTTGCAGCTGCCCCACCCCAGGGCTCATGAGCGAGCTTTTGTATTGGCGCCGTGGCTAGAGATCGACCCAGATGGTTATATCCCTGGCCAGGGCAGGATTGCCGACCTACTAGCCGAGCTAAACACCGACTAACATAAGAGCACCAAAAGCCCGGTACCCCCTCAAGAAGGACTGGAGCAGGATAGTGATGAAGCCACCCGAGATCGCCTTTGTTCCAACGATGGGCGCTCTTCATGCTGGTCATGAATCATTAATTAGGTTGGCGCGATCGCTTTCAGAGGACGCGGTTGTCAGTGTCTTCGTAAATCCGCTCCAATTTGAAAATCCAGAAGATTTAGCCAAATATCCACGAACTCCTGACGTTGATACAGCTATCGCCATCGCTGCAGGCGCCGCCAGAGTTTGGATTCCCACCGCCCAAGAGATCTATCCCGCGAAGGTCGATCTCATTGATTCTGGCGAAGTTGGAAAGACCTTTGAAGGCGCCGCGCGCCCAGGCCACTTCGATGGCATGTTGACCGTGGTGAAACGACTCTTTGAATTAACGACTCCAAAGTGGGCGATCTTTGGCGAGAAAGATTTCCAACAACTTTTTCTTGTGAAGGCGATGGTGGCAAAGTTCGACCTTCCGATTGAAATTGTGAGCGCCCCGATCGTCCGAGAAAGCGACGGTTTGGCGATGTCCTCCCGCAATATTCGCTTGAGCCCAGAAGGCAGGGCCGCAGCCACCGTAATCTCGCAAGCGCTGGGCAAAGCTGCGCCTGTAAAAGATTTAGCGCTTGCTCGCTCCACTTTGGCTGCCGCCTTGGCCGATCAGCCGCTTTTCACCGTGGACTATGCCGAAATCATCGATGAAGCAACTTTTCTCCCAGCAACTTCCACCACGGGTTCGAATCGGGCCATCGTCGCTGGTTGGATAAATGGCGTCCGTTTGCTCGACAATATGGCGATGAGTCAGGCAACAGTATGAAGCTACGTGCTGGTGAACCTGGATGGACAGTTCAAGCAGATGTCATTGTTATTGGTTCAGGAGTTGCTGGCTTAACTACAGCGCTCAATTTGCGCGCTGGCGGTCTCTCTGTTCTTCTCGTGACCAAATCTCACATCGATGAAGGTTCTACAAAATGGGCGCAAGGCGGAATTGCTGCTGCGCTTGGACCTGGAGATACACCCGGACAACATAAGAAAGACACACTCATTGCCGGTGCAGGTTTATGCGATACCGACGCAGTCGATGTACTAGTGAGCGAAGGTCCAGAAGCGGTACGTCGATTAATCGCTCGCGGTGCCGTGTTCGATAAATCCGAGACTGGCGAAATTGCGCTCACGCGCGAAGGTGGCCATTTACGCAACCGCATTCTTCATGCCGGTGGAGATGCAACCGGGGCTGAAGTGTCGCGCGCTTTACTTGCGGCGGTTCAAAATGATGCCGGGATAGAAGTGATTGAGCACGCTTTGGCTATTGATGCACTCTTGAGTGAAACCGGTTCGGTATGTGGAGTGACTCTGCATGTCATCGGGGCTGGCAGCCGAGACGGAGTTGGGCGAGCACTTGCACGTGCAGTTGTGATCGCCACCGGCGGCCTCGGCCAGGTGTATTCGCAAACTACCAACCCTTCGGTCTCCACCGGTGACGGAGTTGCGTTAGCCCTCCGTGCCGGTGCGGCGGTTGCTGATGTGGAATTTATCCAATTTCATCCCACGGTCTTATGGCGCGACTCCAGCACTGGCGGACAACAACCTCTAATAAGTGAAGCGGTGCGCGGAGAAGGTGCGTTGTTATTGAATCACCGAGGCGAGCGTTTCATGGTCGGCAAGCATCCACTTGCTGAACTTGCTCCACGTGACATCGTCGCCAAGGAAATCTTTTCTCAAATCAAAGAGTCCGGTTCGCAACATGTGTGGCTAGATGCAACCGCTATCAAAGATTTTCGTGAACGCTTTCCAACCATCTATTCATCCTGCAAAGCCAATGGCATTGACCCGACGTCACAATTAATTCCAGTATCGCCAGCCTCTCACTATGCATCGGGTGGTGTTTTAGTAGACCTCAATGGCCAAACCACCGTCCCCGGTCTCTACGCCTGTGGGGAAACGGCTTGCACTGGCGCGCACGGTGCAAATCGATTGGCTTCAAATTCTCTGCTTGAGGGGCTGGTATTTGGTGCCCGCATTTCAACTCATATTCTCGCTCACCTTCCAGATCAATCCCAACCCAGCGCTAACCAAGGTTCTGACTTTCTCTTAAGCCCCACAATCGAACTTCCGCTACAGCTTGCTATGAGCCAAGGGGCAGGTGTCATGCGTTCGGAGAATTCGCTCAAAGAGACTCTGTCAGTACTCCAGCAATTATCTGAATACACAACAACCGAGCCATCTTTAGAAGCTTGGGAAGCCTCCAATCTTTATCTACTCGCCACAGCCATAGTTCAAGCGGCACTGGTCCGCACCGAATCACGCGGCTCTCATTGGCGGACAGATTTTCCGGACACTTCAGATCAATGGCACAAGCGCATAATCCAGAATTTAGATAGGACTGGAAAATGGCACTCATCGACAGAAGAGGTTAAGTAATGCAACTTTCACCACTACTTGCAGATCAGCTGTCGGATCTTCAGCTGGACCCTAGCTATGTCGCAGATATCGTCGAACGAACGATCGCAGAAGACCTTGCTGGTGGCGAAGATGTCACTTCACTTGCCACCATCCCAGCCACTCAAGTTTCCATTGCTGAATTTCGTGCTCGCAAAACTGGAACTGTAGCGGGACTTTGCATTGCGGCAGCCGTGCTGGAAGTACGTGGTATCACCGATTACAAAATCAAAGTCGCTGAAGGTGATCACATCGAACCAGGAGAAGTATTGATTTGGGTGCAAGGAAATACTCGCGAATTACTTCTAGCAGAACGTACTGCGCTGAACTTCATAGGACGGCTCAGCGGAATCGCAACATTAACGAGGCGTTGGGTCAATGATGTAAAAGGCTTGCCGGTCGAGATTCGTGATACTCGCAAGACCACACCACTCCATCGTGAATTGGAAAAGTTTGCAGTACGTATGGGTGGGGGCACAAATCACCGGATGTCTCTGTCGGACGCGGCTCTTATCAAAGACAACCACATTGTTGCGGCGGGGGGAGTTACGCAGGCATTCGCCGCCGTCCGAGCGAAATATCCTGACATTGAAGTGGAAGTTGAAGTAGACCGACTCGAACAACTTCGTGATGTGGTTGCTGCTGGCGCAGATTTGGTTCTTCTCGACAACATGTCCCTTGAACAATGTCGCGCTGCGGTCGAGATGGTGAAAGGTAAAACGAAACTTGAAGCATCGGGCGGACTTACGTTGGAAAATGCCCATGCATACGCATCAACTGGCGTTGATTATCTTGCAGTAGGAGCCCTTACCCATTCAGCATCAGTGCTGGATATCGGTCTAGATTTTAAGGCGGTATAGAAATGTTGCTAACAGTTGACGTGGGAAACACGAACACGGTGTTAGGCGTCTTTGAGGGTGAAAAGATGGTGCATTCGTGGCGAGTCAAGACTGATCCACGAGACACTTCCGATGAATTGTGGTTGCAGTATCGCTCGCTGATTGAAGGTTATGACCTGACGGGGTTAGCGGTGTGTTCTACCGTTCCAGCCTCACTCCGTGAGATTCGAGGCATGATCAAGAATTATTTTGCGCATATTCCAACCACAATCGTTGAACCAGGCGTTAAAACAGGCGTTCCGTTGTTGGTTGATAACCCCAAAGAAATTGGCGCCGATCGAATCGTAAATACCTTGGCCGCTCACACCCTTTACGGATCTGCCGGTCCCAGCATCGTTGTGGATTTTGGAACATCAACTAATTTGGATGTGGTCTCCCCTAAAGGTGAATTCCTGGGTGGCGCACTAGCTCCGGGTATCGAAATTTCGGTGGACGCGTTGGCCGCTCGTGCCGCCCAACTGCGCAAGGTCGAGCTGGTACGCCCCAAGTCTGTAATTGGAAAGAACACGGTGGAAGCCTTGCAATCTGGAACCATCTTTGGATTCGCCGGGCAAGTGGATGGTTTGGTTAACCGAATCATCGATGAACTGGAGATTCTCTATCCTGGAACCGAATCGACCACAGTCATTGCAACGGGCGGACTTGCAACTTTGGTTCTCGGAATTAGCGAAACCATCGACTACCACGAACCCGATCTCACGCTCATCGGCTTGCGATTAGTTCATGAGCGTAATTCCTAAACGGTAGGCTTGCATCCCTTATGAGCGAATCAACTACGACTCCGGCCGACGATCTACCCGAGCAACTTCGGATTCGGCGCGAAAAGCGCGCTGCCATCTTGGATCGCGGCGCCGAGCCCTATCCCGTTGCCGTTGCGCGCACCAAGTCGCTAATGGAGATTCGCGAATCCCATAAAGATTTGGCAATCGATGTCGCTACAGGTGAGATCGAGAGCGTTGCGGGTCGCGTTATTTTCAAGCGTGATACCGGCAAACTTTGTTTCGCAACTTTGCGCGAAGGCGATGGCACCGAACTTCAGGCGATGCTTTCGCTCGATAAAGTCGGGCAAGAAGCCCTCGATCTCTGGAAGTCGGAGATCGACTTAGGTGACCTCGTCAGCGTTACGGGCGAAGTCATCACCTCAAAACGCGGCGAACTTTCGATTTTGGCTACCGAGTGGAAACTCGCTTCCAAGTCGTTGCGTCCGCTTCCCGTTGAGCACAAGCCGCTCTCGGAGGAAACCCGAGTGCGTATGCGTTACGTGGATTTGATCGTTCGCCCTGAGGCTCGCACCATGGCGCGTTTGCGGCCAACGGTTATGAAGTCACTACGAGAGTCGTTCGCAAAACGCGACTTTATTGAAGTCGAAACTCCGATGCTGCAGGTCATGCATGGCGGTGCAACTGCTCGCCCATTTAAGACCGAAAGCAATGCCTATCAGATGGACCTTTTTCTGCGCATTGCTCCTGAACTTTTCTTGAAGCGCTGTGTTGTCGGCGGTCTCGAGCGCGTATTCGAAATTAACCGAAACTTTCGCAACGAAGGTGCTGATTCATCGCACTCTCCAGAATTTGCGATGATCGAAAGTTATGAAGCCTATGGCGACTGGAACTCCATCGCTGAACTCACTCAGTCTTTGGTCCAAGATGCGGCAATGGCGGTCTGTGGTTCGCATCAAGTAACTCATTTGGACGGTCGTATCTTGGACCTAGGTGGAAAGTGGCGCGAGGCTTCACTTTTTGAATTAATTTCAGAAGGTGTCGGCGAAGAAGTTACTCCACAAACCAGTTATGAAGAGTTGAAATTGATTGCCACCAAGTTAGGCATGAAGATCGATCCAAAATGGATCACCGGCAAGTTGGCCGAAGAGATTTTCGAACACGTTACTGAGGGCAAATTAAACGCACCAATATTTGTTAAGGGCTACCCCATCGATACCTCACCGTTGGTCCGCGCACATCGCGATGTCCCGGGTTTGGTTGAAAAATGGGATCTCTACGTTGAAGGATTCGAACTTGCAACTGGATACTCCGAACTCATCGATCCTGTTATTCAGCGCGAGCGCCTCATTGAACAAGCCTCCTTGGGTGCAAAGGGCGATGTTGAAGCGATGCAACTTGATGAAGATTTCTTACGCGCCATGGAATACGGCATGCCACCTATGGGCGGTATGGGTATGGGTGTAGATCGATTGTTGATGGCTCTCACCGGCCTAGGAATTCGCGAAACCATTCTTTTCCCTCTTGTAAAGCCCGAGGCAGATGAATAAATGGTTATAGAAGTTCGCCCCGCTACGACAGCTGACATCAAACAGATACGACACTTAATTGATGCGTATTCCGGTCAGGGTCGCTTGCTCTCCAAAGAGACCGTAACTTTGTACGAAGATGTCCAGGAATTTACCGTTGCGGTTGATGGCGAGAAAGTGGTCGGCTGCGGCGCTCTTCACGTCTTATGGGAGGACTTGGCTGAGGTCCGCACCGTTGCCGTCGAAACTGATTATCGCGGGCAGGGGATCGGCCATGCCATCGTCCAACGTGTTATCTCCAGGGCCCGGGAGATTGGTGTCGAGCGCATCTTCTGTTTGACCTTTGAGACCGAATTCTTTGGCCGCCATGGTTTCACCGAGATTGAAGGTGCCCCGGTCGAGCCTGAGGTTTATGCCCAATTGCTCCGGTCTTATGACCAAGGAATGGCTGAATTCTTGGACCTGGAATCGGTTAAACCCAACACCTTGGGCAATACCCGAATGTTGCTCGTTCTCTAGCTTTTTCTGCTCACAGCAAAATCTCGCCTATTTCGGGCATAACCGACCCAGTTGTGGGGTTAAGTGAAGTATTAGGCGGGGGTTTCTTTCAGGCTACAGCCATTACCCCTCCCGCATTAGGCTTAACCTAAGGAAAGAAGAAGGAGGCTCACCAATGTTCGAGCGCTTTACTGATCGAGCTCGCCGGGTTGTTGTATTGGCCCAAGAGGAAGCTCGCATGCTCAACCACAACTACATCGGCACCGAGCACATCCTTCTGGGACTCATCCACGAAGGTGAAGGCGTTGCCGCCAAAGGGCTTGAGGCCCTTGGTATCTCACTTGAGGCTGTGCGTTCACAGGTCGAAGAAATCATCGGCCAGGGACAGCAAGCTCCATCTGGGCATATCCCATTTACTCCACGCGCTAAGAAGGTCCTCGAACTTTCACTCCGCGAGGCACTGCAACTCGGCCACAACTACATCGGCACCGAGCACATTCTCTTAGGACTCATTCGTGAGGGCGAAGGTGTTGCTGCACAGGTTCTTGTGAAGCTAGGCGCCGACCTCAATCGTGTGCGCCAACAAGTTATTCAATTACTTTCAGGTTACCAAGGCAAAGAGGCGGTCGCAGCAAGTGGACCAGCCGAAGGCACTGCTTCAACATCATTGGTTCTTGATCAATTTGGTCGCAACCTGACACAGGCTGCACGCGAAGGAAAACTTGATCCTGTAATTGGCCGTGAAAAAGAGATCGAACGCGTTATGCAGGTTCTCTCCAGGCGCACCAAGAACAATCCAGTACTGATCGGTGAGCCCGGTGTTGGAAAGACTGCAATTGTTGAAGGGTTAGCTCAAGCGATCGTTAAAGGCGATGTTCCTGAAACTCTTAAGGATAAGCAGCTCTACTCTCTCGATCTTGGAGCTCTTGTAGCCGGTTCTCGCTACCGCGGAGATTTTGAAGAGCGATTGAAGAAAGTCTTGAAAGAAATCCGCACGCGCGGTGACATCATTCTCTTCATCGACGAGATTCATACTCTCGTTGGTGCTGGCGCAGCCGAAGGTGCAATTGACGCTGCCAGCATTTTGAAACCAATGCTTGCTCGTGGCGAACTCCAGACCATCGGAGCCACAACCCTTGATGAGTACCGAAAGCACCTCGAAAAGGATGCGGCACTAGAACGACGCTTCCAACCTATTCAAGTTGCCGAGCCAACTGTTGCTCACACCATTGAAATTCTTAAAGGTTTGCGCGATCGCTACGAATCCCATCACAAGGTTTCGATTTCCGATTCCGCATTAGTTTCTGCGGCAACGTTGGCCGATCGCTATGTCTCTGATCGTTTCTTGCCGGACAAGGCGATTGATCTCATCGACGAGGCTGGCTCTCGCCTACGTATTCGTCGTATGACTGCTCCACCAGAGCTTCGAGAATTCGACGACCGCATTGCCAAGGCGCGCAAAGAGAAGGAATCAGCTATTGATTCTCAAGACTTTGAACGTGCCGCATCGCTTCGCGATAACGAGAAGAACCTCATCACTGAAAAGGCTGAGCGTGAGAAGAGCTGGAAGGCAGGCGATCTCGATGTCGTTGCCGAAGTTGATGAAGAACTCATTGCCGAAGTGCTCTCTACCGCAACTGGTATTCCAGTCTTTAAGTTGACCGAAGCCGAGACCGCAAGATTGCTTCGCATGGAGGATGAACTTCATCGTCGCGTCATTGGTCAAGATCAAGCCATTAAGGCTCTCTCTCAAGCCATTCGTCGTACTCGTGCCGGCCTTAAAGACCCACGCCGTCCTGGTGGTTCGTTCATCTTCGCCGGCCCTTCTGGCGTCGGAAAGACTGAACTCTCACGTACCTTGGCTGCTTTCCTCTTTGGCGATTCTGATGCACTTATCCAATTGGATATGTCGGAATACTCCGAGAAGCACACTGCTTCACGTCTCTTTGGAGCTCCTCCTGGATTTGTCGGATACGACGAAGGTGGACAGCTAACTGAGAAAGTTCGACGCAAGCCATTCTCAGTAGTTCTCTTTGATGAAATCGAGAAGGCTCACCCAGATATCTTCAATTCGCTCTTACAGGTTTTGGAAGATGGCCGCCTGACAGATGCTCAAGGTCGCGTAGTCGATTTCAAGAACACTGTCATCATTATGACCACCAACTTAGGAACGCGAGATATCTCCAAGACCCTAGGACTTGGTTTCCACAATGCATCAGATGTATTGGGTAACTACGAACGCATGAAGGGCAAGGTCAGCGAAGAGCTGAAGACGCACTTCCGTCCCGAGTTCCTTAACCGTATTGATGACATCATCGTCTTCCACCAGCTCAGTGAAACTGAGATAGTCCAGATTGTTGATCTCATGATCGCCAATCTCGATGAGCGACTTCGCGCTCGCGATATGGGAATCGAACTCACCCCTGCAGCTAAAGCGCTGTTGGCAAAGCGAGGTTATGACCCATTGCTTGGTGCTCGCCCGCTACGACGATGCATTCAACGCGAGATTGAAGATCAACTCTCTGAGAAGATTCTCTTTGGCGATGTAAAACCAGGAGAGATCACTTTGGTCGATGTTGAGACCGATGGCGATACCGAAAAGTTCACCTTCAACGGTGTTCCAAAGTCAGAGATGCCAGATACACCAGGCGACCTGACCGAACAGGCACCTTCTGCTTAATTAGCTAGTTTGTAACGCTTTTTGCCGGTGGTCTCGATGAGGCCATCGGCAATAAGTGTCTTAAGAGCCTTGTCGAATTGAGCGACATCTGGCCAGAGTGTAGAGAGTTCTTCGTGGCTAGCCTTTGATTGCTCGCGAAGACGGGTCATGATGGTTCCACGGCATTGACGATCGGAGCCGTCGAATTTGGGCTTGGGTTTAGCTTCCGATTTTGGATAACCCATAGCTCGCCAGGCACATTCACTCTGTAATGGGCAGGCGTCGCAATCGGGATTCTTGGCGGTACAGACCAGGGCGCCAAATTCCATGGTGGCTGCCGCCCAGAGATGTGGCTGTTGTGCCGGAATAAGTTCAGTTCGCAACGCTCGCTCTAATTGAGAGATGCTGGCAGGCGCGGTTTCTACACCATCGATCAATCTGGAAAAGAGTCTGCGGATATTTATATCCAAGACCAATGATCGTTTGCCGAAGGCAAAGGCCATAATGGCCGAAGCTGTGTAGTCACCGATACCGGGAAGTGAGAGCAACTCTTCATATGAAGATGGAACTTGGTTATCGAATTGATCTGCGATGATTTTTGCACTTTCATGTAGACGCAAAGCCCGGCGTGGGTAGCCCAAACGACCCCAGGCTCGTATAACTTCAGACTTAGGTGCCTGGGCTAAGGAATGAGCGTCGGGCCAAGCCGCCATCCATTGTTGCCAAATAGGAACTACTCGGTTAACTGGAGTTTGTTGCAACATGTATTCACTGACCATGACTCCCCAAGGGGAAGTGTTACGCCAGGGAAGATCCCGCTTATTCTTATTAAACCACTGTATAAGTTGGGGCTGCATTGCTAATTGATTTTGACCTTGGCAATTGCTTGTTCCAGCCGAGCAACTTCCATGATTTCAACGCCATCAATCTTGAGATCGCTGCCAACGGGAACCATGAAACGTTTAAAGCCCAAGCGAACTGCCTCTTGAACTCGCTGACCCACACCAGTTACTTTTCTAATTTCACCAGCCAACCCAACTTCGCCAATTGCAATGAGATCGGCAGGTAACGCCATACCTTTAGCGGCCGAAGCAACGGCAAGTGCAACGGCTAGATCTGCGGATGGCTCGCTCATCTTCATGCCACCAACGGTTGCGACGTAAACATCGCGACCAGAAATTCGTACACCGGCTCGGAGTTCAAGGACGGCCAAAGTCATTGCGGTACGCGGATTATCGAGGCCCGATGTCACTCGCCTAGAATTTCCAAAATCGCGACCATCGGGAAGTGGAGCGCTGACGAGCGCTTGAATCTCTGCAAGCAGAGGCCTGCGACCTTCCAAGGCGACAGTGACACACGTTCCGGGAACGGGCTCAGAGTGTCTGGTGGTAAATAAACCAGTGGGATCGGGCAGGCTGGTGATTCCAGATTCGTTCATGTCGAAACAACCGACTTCATCGCTGGCACCAAAGCGGTTCTTCATGGCGCGAATAAGTCGCAACCGTGAATGTCGATCGCCTTCAAAGTTAAGGACAACATCAACTAAGTGCTCGAGCAAACGAGGCCCGGCGATAGAACCATCTTTGGTGACATGGCCAACCAAGACCAAAGTGATCGCACGTTCTTTAGCAATGCGAATGAGTGCTGCAGCAATTTCACGAACCTGGGTAACTCCACCGGGAGAACCTTCAACGGCCGCGGAGGAGATTGTTTGGATGGAATCAATAACGAGGAGCTGTGGTTGAACTGCATCAATGTGAGCGATAACTGAACCGAGGTCAGTCTCGGCGGCTAGCCACAAATTGGGGTCAATTGCGTTGAGGCGTTCGGCGCGAAGTCGCACCTGCGAAGCTGACTCTTCACCGCTGATATAGAGAGAAACGAGGTTCTTACGTGCGCTTTCAGCGGCAACCGCCAAGAGCAAAGTGGATTTTCCGACTCCGGGTTCGCCAGCCAGGAGGATGGCAGCGCCAGGCACAAGGCCACCACCAAGAACTCGATCGAGTTCGCTGACTCCGCTAGAACGAGCCTGAGCGCTCTGTAGATTAACTTCGCCAATAGGTTGGGCAGCGCTAGTAACGGCGCCGGGCAGAAGAGAGAGTTTCTTCGGTGCTGCGATTTCTTCGACAGTGCCCCACGCCTGACATTCGCCGCAGCGACCAACCCACTTGGTTGTGCTCCAGCCACATTCAGTACAGCGGAAGGGATCTTTTGCCGGAGTGCTCTTTGCCATAATGGGAAGGCTATCGGGTAGGTCTGACTAGTTCTGTTGATTGGCGAGCGTGGCCGGGTGGATCGAAAGCAGTGGAAGAAGGTTTTTCCGTTCAGTTTTTGCTAGTGAGGCGATGGCTTCCATGCGGGCATCGCAATGTTGCTTGAGTAAAGCGTAAGCATCGGCACCAATAAGCGTGCGAAGTTCGACCTCATTTGAAATGTAGACCGGTTGGCGTCCGACATGGGCTTCGGTATTGCTGGTGCAGTACCAATTAAATTCGGCCCCACCATCACCCCAGGCAAGACGTTCGTATTCGCCGATGACTGTGACCGATATTTCACGATCTCCGAGTTCGCGTTTTTCGAAGCTGCGTCGAATGGGTAATTGCCAGCAGACATCTGGCTTTGTTTCTACAAAATGGATTTCTTCCTTGAGCGCAAGGTGATGAAGTACGCAGCCAAATGAACCGGTAAATCCTTCAGCCTCAAATCCTTTGCGGTTGAGGAAAATACAAGAGTCTTCAATCTTGCGAGTTTTGCGATCGCTATCGAGTCCAACTTCAGAGATGCGAAGTCGACCATCGCTCTTCTTGGGTTGGGCTTCATCAAAGAATTGCCACATCTCCGGAGTGAGTCGTTTGGCAACTTCCAAAGTTCGAAGTTCATCTGCTTCGTCGGAGTAGTAAGCCCCATCTGAACAACAACCGTCGTTGGGCTTACCTTCATCAATGCCGCAACAGCCCGCGCCGTAGATACAGGACCAGTAAGAGGTCAGCCAGGTGAGATCGATCTTAAAAAGCTCATCGCTATTATTCGGATCGGAAAATTCGACCCAGTCACGAGCGAAATTGGGGTTTACTTCTGGCACAGTGCGAGAGCCTAGGGCTTGGTGGGTCAATTCGCATATTCTCACCGAACTCTGGGCTGCCGCTTGATTACTTTGGATAGGCTTTAGATATGTCTAATTCGAAAGCGCAGATTGATTCTCTCAAAGTCGGCATTCTAGGTGTGGGCGTGATGGGCGAAGCTCTCCTTGCCGGCCTGATCGCGGCAGGCGTACCTGCAAGGAATATTTCTTTTGTCGAAAAGCGTGCCGAGCGCTCAAGTGAGATTGTCGCCAAATTTGGAGCGCAACCTCGCGATTTAGAAGATGTGGCCCGCGATTCAGATCTACTTCTCTTGGTAGTCAAACCACAAGACCTGGGTGATGTGCTTGATTCCTGCAAGGGTCAGGTCAAGAGTTCGGCTCTTCTGGTTTCTTTCGTCGCGGGCAAGAGCACTTCATTTATTGAGAATCGCCTCGGTGGCGTTTCCAGCGTTATTCGAGTTATGCCAAATACACCGTTATTAATCGGCAAAGGTATGTCGGTGCTCTCAGCCGGAACTAATGCCTCAAGCCAGCAGATGGAGTTCATCACGGGGCTACTTTCCTCCAGCGGAGATGTGTGGAGTGTTGAAGAAGAGCTGCAAGATGCCGTAACCGCTGTGAGCGGTTCTGGTCCCGCTTACTTCTTTGCTTTTGTCGAAGCCATGGTTTCCTCAGGGCAATCGTTGGGACTAGATGAACAAACCTCGACCCGGCTTGCGATTCAAACAATTATTGGAGCTGCCGGAATGTTGCAGGAGAGCGGAAAAAGCGCCACGACACTTCGCGAAAATGTAACAAGTCCAAATGGCACTACGGCAGCAGCCCTAAAAGTTTTTACCGAAGGTGGCTTGGCACAACTTGTCGAAAAAGCGATGACCGCTGCCCGCGATCGATCGGTTGAATTGGGGTGAAATCGCTTCGGCTGATTTCACTTTTTGCAGTCGGATCTGCCTTTCTCTGCGCCAGCGCTTCTCAAGCTGCTACAGCAGTAATAAAAGTTTTGCCCGCTAAACCACTCATAGTTGCGACTCTGGCCGCAGGCGTTGATGATGAAATTTCTGCCGCTGTCTCTACAACGAATTCATTGATCATTGCCGGAACCGTGACCGGGACGTCAGGTGATTGGGTTACTACTCCGGCTCTCGGTGGCAGCGACGGATTCATCACTAGCCTTAGCTTTTCTGGGGTCCACAATTGGGATCTCAGATTAGGCGGCGCACCTGATGAAATTGCATCAGCTCTGGTTCGGGATAAATCTGGAAATTATTGGGTTGTAGGTTCTGCTGCCAAAGAGATAACTCCACCGGTTTCCCCTTCGCCTTCATCGAGTTCATCACCGCCTGCGATTCTCAATCCAGATGGCGTTGTTGTTGACCCGCCGCCTGCCGCTTCGCCGAATTTGGATCAACTCATGGTGTGGAAGGTAAGTCGCACCGGAACCTTGCTTGCAACGTATTCCATGAGCGCCCCTGGAACGATCTTCCCCCAAAGTTTGACTCTTAAGGGATCGCTCTTTACGGCCAGTGGTGAAGTTGCCAGCGGAGGTCTCACCAAGAAGTTCACGATTCTCTTCGATAGCGACGGCAATTTTAGTCAACTCATCCTGGTCAAACTTGATCCCCAGACCACACCGACCGTTGTTACCTTAACCGCCGGACCCAACCATTGGCGGCTATCAACCTCGGCTGGCTCGATCGCTGGCATCCCCAGTTGGAAACCCAAGCGGGCCTTTCCAGTTGCCATCTTGTATTCGAAGGCGGGCAAGATTTTGGAGGCTCGATATTTCACTGCAACCCCCCGAATTTCACTCTGGCAGACGGGAATTGGGCTGGTTTGCCTAAGCGAGCAAGGCAGTGGCTTTGGAATGACTATTGTTAATCCTCTGGCGGGGTAACTAACGACCGCTTATTTAAAAAATAAAGGAGCACTATGGGTTCAGTAATCAAGAAACGTCGCAAGCGTATGGCTAAGAAGAAGCATAAGAAGCTACTGAAGCGCACCCGAATTCAGCGTCGTAACGCTAAATAATTTTAAAGAGCGCCAGCTTTCCGCCGGTACCAACTACGGCATATCTGGCGCCCGCAACAGTTAACCAAGCAGAGCGGATCGAATCCTTAAAGTTTCCATTGGAAACTAATTTAATGGTTCGGTCCGTTTTGTTTATGGCACACAACCTTCCAGCGCAGCCGAAGAGGATCTTTTGAGAATCTACCGAGAGTGGTCCACCTGGAGAACCGAATAATTCAGTGGTGTTCGTTGCATTGTCAGTTCCTGAAGCAATATCGCGCCAACGAATTTGATCTGCGTTTGGCAATGAGAGAGCAGAAGCTGATAACCAGGTAGCCAACATCGCTTTACCGTTTTGGGCGAGTGCCACATCAAATCCAGCGACGGTAGTTAATCCAGTGGAAGCATCAAGTGTCGAGTACTGCCAATCTTCGGGGTATGCGCTCGAACGAGTGGCTTCTCGAACTTCACCTTTTGTAGCCACATGATCTTGGTTGATGGCGAGCACCGAGTCATAAACCAAATAAACCTTCGTACCAATAGCTTGGGCTTTAATATGGAAACCAACATCTCCGGTCGTGCGGCCATCGGTGGCTCGATCACCATCGATAACTTCATAGCGCCACTTTGTGCCATCGCGGACTGCTCCCAGCAAGATTCCTTGACTTTCATCACGATAGAAAACTTGTAAACCAGCCGGAGTGAAAACGCAGGCGCTGCTAACGCTGACATCACTTGCGGTACGAACTCGATCAGCTTCTTGGTAAGGCTGAATTTTCGCGCCGTTACCATCGACAATATTAAAACGCCACTTGGTGCCATCAAAGGATGCGTTTCGCAAATCTTTCGTCGTGAGATCTCCATAAAAGAGATTTAAAGTTTCAAGTTTGCCAACCTTGTTGGTGCAGAGCGAAATATTTCCAGAGACATCGTCGGTTGTGCGTCCGCCAGAAATAGAATTTCCGTCGATGATCGTTCGCACCCAAGCCTTGCCATTCCACGTTGCCATCTTAATATCACCACGTGCACCATCGCTATAGACCACAATCGGCTTTGCTTGGAAGGTTCCGGTTACTAAATATTTTGCATCTGCTGCGACATCAACGTAGCTCTTTACCCATGAAGTTTGTGGAATAACGGCATTAGTGGTCACCGCATCAGAAATTCCCAGATCATTCTTTGCGACTACGGAAAAGGTATATGCCACGCCATTACTGAGGTGGGTTATCAGAGCCGGGCTTGAGGTAACAATAGTTTCAGCGCCATTGACATTAACTCGTATTGAGTACGAATTTACTTGTGCAGTTCGAGCATTGGTTGGTGGATCGAAGGTGACAATTGCAGATTTATCTCCGACAAGTGCTTTGACATTTCGTGCAACAGTTGGAATTCCAACAGGAACTCCAGCCGGCGGCTTAACTCGCATATCAGCAAGCATGGCGAGAAGCAGTGGACCTGGGTCATGGAAAACCTCACCCGCAGCCAGATTTGGTGTCATAACTGCATTGGCGCCAGTTTGAGAAAATGTTGCTTCATCTAAATGGCTGACGGAAGAGCCTGGTTCATACGTGCGTGGGGTGTAGAGCGCTGGCTTAATTCCGTTGTTGGCGGCAATTCCATTGAGGCCAGACCAGACCAAGGTATTAGTCATTGCTTTGCCAAGTTCAACTGATGGTGATGGAACATCCATAAGGCGACGGCCATCGGGAAGTTGGGTATACGCGTCATACGGCGTGGGTTGATCGATGGTGCCGTAACCAAAAAATGGGTCGTAATCGTTGTTAGAGAGGAATCCTAAACCGTGGCCCATCTCGTGCAAGATTATGGATTCGAGGTCATACATATTTGGTGGGCAATTTCCATCAGTACCTAGATAGAGCGAATTCAACATTATGGAATTCACTTTGATGGAAATCTCAGGCGTGCGCGGATCTAAATCCTTCCCCGCAAGCGCGTTGGCCATTGCTGACGGGTACCAAAGATCTTTATCGGGAGCACCTGTAAAACCGTTAAAAAATTTTCCGGGAGTTGCAGAAGCCAAAATTCCAGCGCTGGTTTGTCTGACCCAGCTGGCGGATACCGAGATTGGTACGGAAGATTGAAAATCAGATGCCCAAATATCGATAGCTGCTTGAATTGCCGGCTTGACTTCATCCGGGACGTTGGTGAAGTCCACGTTGAATGTACTGAGGGCATCGATCGCACCAGCAGTGGGAGTTCTGGGTGAAGTAGCGATTCGCGCACCAGATCCAGCGACCGCATACTCGTTGACCCAGCCAGCAGTTACGGATCTGACGGTGGCTGCTTGTGATTGGGTGGGGGAGTTTAAAAGTCCCAAGGCAAGTGCGGCCGTAACTAGGAAATATTTGGCTCGCACAGCGGACGACGCTAGCAGTCTGAGAGGATACGTGTATGCCTTCTTCTCCAACCAAAGCCAAACTTTCAGCAAGAGCACAGGAAAATTACCTGCGGGCAAAGCGCGAACGCCCATCGTTTGGTCTCTTGAGCGAAAAGAAGGCCGAACCCACCTTGGATGAAGCCCGAGAGGAGCTAGCCCAGTCGATTTCGCGGCTAGCGCACTCTCTCTTTGCCGATCGCTTTGGACCTTTAGTAGGAACGATCACCGAAACCACAGTCACTGCATCCTTGAAGGAATTTGAGGAGCATCTGCGGAGAGCAAAAGGGGATTTCAATTTGGTCCTCAATGAATTTTCAGAGCGGATTTTCAAAAAATGATCGAGGTGACTGTCTATTCGCGAACTGGTTGCCACCTCTGTCACGTGGTTGTCGATCAACTGGAAGAGATCCGGAAAGAAAAGCAATTTAATCTAGAAGTTCTCTTAATTGATGGTGACGCAGAACTTGAAAGAAAGTACGGCGAGCAGATCCCGGTCACATTGATCAATGGCCAGCCACATGATTATTGGCGTATCGACCCAGTGCGATTTAAAGCGGCGCTAGATCAGCTCTGATTAAATACATCGTCTGCGTCGATGATTCGGTAGGCATAACCTTGTTCGGCCAAGAATCGTTGACGGTTTTGTGCAAAATCTTGATCAATAGTGTCACGCGCAACTAAGGAATAAAAACGTGCACCTCGACCATCGGCCTTAGGTCTCAGGATTCGACCCAAGCGTTGCGCCTCTTCTTGACGCGATCCAAAAGTTCCGGATACTTGGATAGCAATAGTGGCTTCGGGTAAGTCAATAGAGAAGTTGGCAACTTTGGAAACGACGAGGCACTTAATTTCACCTTCACGATAAAGATTGAAAAGACGTTCGCGCTCCTTTACCGGAGTATCTCCCTTGATCACCGGGACGCCGAGCTCTTCACCGATTGCATCTAACTGATCAAGGTACTGTCCAATAATTAATACCTGATCATCTTTATGTTGTTCGGCCAAAGCCAATGCGACTTTTCGCTTGGTCGCAGTCGTAGCACAGAAGCGATAACGTTCTTCAGGTTCGGCAGTTGCATAGTTAAGTCGTTCGGCATCGGTAAGTGTGATCCGAACTTCGACGCAATCGGCAGGGGCGATATAACCCTGTGCTTCAATCTCTTTCCACGGCACATCAAAACGCTTAGGACCAATAAGGGAGAAAACTTCGCCTTCCATTCCATCTTCTCGAACCAAAGTTGCCGTTAGTCCAAGTCGACGGCGAGATTGAATATCTGCAGTGAAGCGAAAAATTGGCGCAGGTAATAGATGCACCTCGTCGTAAATAATGAGCCCCCAGTCGATGGCATCAAAGAGATCAAGGTGCGAATAAACACCTTGTTTGCGGGTGGTCATCACTTGATAGGTGGCAATAGTGACCGGCCGGATTTCTTTCTTGGCTCCGGAATATTCACCAATCTCATCTTCGTGCAGAGTAGTTCGGCGCAGTAATTCATCGCGCCACTGGCGGGCGGCGACGGTATTAGTAACCAAGATCAGCGTGGTTGCTTTGGCGTGGGCCATTGCGGCTGCCCCAACGATGGTTTTGCCAGCACCGCAGGGAAGGACGACTACTCCCGAACCGCCGTGCCAGAAACCTTCGGCAGCGAGTTCTTGGTACTTACGAATCGACCAGCCCTCTTGTTTAAGAGCGATCTCGTGGTGTTCGCCATCCACGTAACCAGCGAAATCCTCTGCCGGCCAGCCCAGCTTGAGTAACGCTTGCTTTAAAAATCCGCGTTGACCTGGGTGAACGACGATGGTTTCTTCATCCAGTTGAAGGCCCAACATCGGAGCAACTTTCTTTCCACGCGTTACTTCGCGAAGAACAGCTGGATCGTTGGAAACAAGGGTTAACCCATGAACTGGGTGTGCCTCTAGGCGCAAGCGGCCATAGCGCGACATGGTGTCAGCAACATCAACGAGAAGTGCATGAGGGACTGCGTATCTAGAATATTTCAACAATGTGTCAATAACTTGTTCGGCATCATGGCCAGCGGCACGCGCATTCCACAAACCAAGTGGAGTGAGTCGGTAGGTGTGAATGTGTTCGGGAGATTTTTCTAGTTCGGCGAAGGATGCAATGGCTCGGCGGCATTCATCCGAAAGTGGATGATCAATATCGAGAAGTAAAGTTTTATCGCTCTGGACAATCAACGGGCCATCAGTCACGAATGAGTTCCTTAATAAATGAGTTGAGGAGAGTGATTCGATGCGGAATCGACGACAAAATTACGTGCTCGTGTGGCGCGTGTGCGCCAGCTCCAACTGCACCAAGACCATCCAGAACTTTTGCACCGGCTGCGGCTGCAAAGTTGCCGTCGCTGGCACCACCAACTGAAGCGTGACCAATCGGATCCATGCCGATGGCAGCAGCCACAAGTTCGAGTCGGTTGTAAAGATCTAAAGTGGCGGAGAGTTCAAGGGGAGGGCGATTGATTCCACCGGAAATGGCGATAGTTGCCTCGGGATGCTGGGCGCGAAGTACATGAATGGCTTGGTCCACGCGAAGAAGTTCATCGCGGGAAAATGAACGAATATCGATATCTAATGTCGCTGCAGCCGGAACGGTGTTGGTTGTGGTGCCAGATGCCATGGTTGTTGGAACAACGGTTGTTCCAGTTTCAGGATTTGCGAGTTGGAGGACTTGCAGAACAATGGCCGCGATTTCAGCGGTGGCATTAATGCCCTTTTCGGGTTCGAGTCCAGCATGAGCTGCTCTGCCGGTGACCGTGATTCGGTACATGGCAGTTCCTTTGCGTCCAGTTTTTACTTTTCCATCGACGGCTGCTTCAAGTACCAAAACAGCTTTGGCACCGGCAGCGACTTTTTGGATTAATTCCTTTGAAGTTTGGCTTCCAAGTTCTTCATCGGTGGTGGCGATAAGGGCAACCTTGCGATCAACCTCGGGGATGCCAACGATGGAATACAGCGCCTGTAGAAAACCAACTTTCATATCGAAAGTTCCGGGACCAGATAACTCATCGCCGGTGATCTTCCACGTTGGTTGGAAGGAACCAATCGGCCAGACGGTATCGAGGTGAGCAAGTAGAACTACCTCTGGATTTTCAGATCCCCACCAAAATACTGGTCGGCCATTTTCTTGAAATATTTTCCCGGGTTTACCTAACCGGAGTTCGGCGATATTTGCCGCAAGTTCGATGACTGAGGTGCAGGCGGCTAGATCTTCACTGGGAGACTCGCACTCGACCAGAGATTTCAGATCTACTAAGAAGGTCACGGGGTAATTCTGCCTTACTTCTCGGTCTTCATGAGGGTCACTTCACGCTGGGCTTACGCCGGTGATGCGCGGAATGCGGAAATGCTGGAGCTCGCCGGTGGCGTGATCGCGTGCCAGCAAGGTGCCCAGCGAAATTGAAATGGGATCGATGAGGCGATTGGAAACCCCACCGTTGGTATCGGCGTACCCAATTGTCAGGCTGGCTTGTTCCTCGATGTATTGGTTGAGTAAGTCGAGAGTTTCATTGGCGGTCGTCCGCGGTATGTCACGTGGTTTGTGGGCGCTGGCTTTTTCCCCTGCGCGAAGTGCTCGTACTGCCGATTGAATAATGATTTCACTGGGACGGCCAATTTCACTGATGACTCGGGGCGGACGTGGACGCGACTTGGCACGGCGGGTGGCAGGTTGCATGACCAAAATTCCAGTCGCGTTTTCAATGGCAGGTAAGTACCCGGCTTCACGCAACCCGATTAAAACGTCATTGAGTTCAAGTTCGGAGATGATCACTTGTGGTGCCAATTTGCGAAGACGTAATGGCTCACATCGCTTGTCGTGCAAGATCTGTTGGATAACGCCTTCATCTTCGCATCTCAGATAACAATTTGCTTGTCCCACTCGCAGCCGACCATGCCGCTTAGCCACATCATTGATGAGGTACTCCAATGGCTGAGGCATTGCAGTTTTCGAAGTTTTCTTAAGGAAATCTTTGATCTGATCGCCAGTCTGGCCATGATCAAGACCACGTCGGATCGAACCTTCACTGAATCGGTAAACAGTTGCGCCGCCGCGGCTTTCGATGTCGGCGATAGTGCCAATCATGTTGGCAAGTTCCAAGGTCAGTGGACCAGGAGCGATTGCACTGTTATCGGCCTGAATCAAAATGTGATCAATGGGTTTAGGAAGAGCATCTTCGACACCGAGCTTTTCATTGCCTTCAAGTATTGCAATCGCGAAGGAAGAAATCGCACCTTGCCCAGTTAACCCTAGCCATTCCGCTTCTCGCAGCGACCATTCGATAAATTCAGCGTTGTGTCGTTGTGGGCTGAGCCATTGCGAGAGATTGGTAATGGATGCCAGGTCTGCATCCATCTCATGATTTGAGTTAAGGATATTGAGAATGGTCTTGCGGGTACTTGAAATTCCAGTGCGATCAAGTTCGGGTCCGAGTGGTGCAATATTTTTACTTTCAGACTTACCAATTAATCCGCTGACGCGCGAAGTTTCAAGCCAGAGAGCGACCAGGCCTGCCCACCGATCCTCATGGCTCTTGGTTAACCAGAGATCAAAAGCATTAGTAGGCAAAATTTGGTCATCACTATCAATAACAACTAGACCTGCTAGATAAAGTATTTCAGCCACGAAGCCAGCACATGTTTCGTCGACTCCTAGATGTTCGGCCGATCGTTTTAGGTCACGAACTCCCAGGCCGCCAGAGCGCAGTGCAACTGGTGGCTCATCTGACCAATTATGGGCAAGTTCTTCGACCCAACGAAGCATTGTTGAAATATTGGCAATGGCAGCGCGATCAACTTCTTTTTGCTTGCGCTTAGCACCCGTAATTTGTGGTGCTGTATTTGAAATCTGAGAAAATATCTTTCCGCCACGCAGATGCATTCCGACTTCACGAGGCAGAACGACGGTGTGGGAATCCACGGCTTGGAGGAAATTATTTTCTAAGAGCCAACCAATGGCAGCGCCTGGTTTTTTAGTTGCACCGATCTGTCCGCGCGGTGGACCCCAAACCAATCGGGATAAAACATCAAGAGAAGCTTTTGGTGCCTTCTTCAAATCATCGAGATTGATGACTCTGATGGTGTGAGGTCCTAATCCGGCAGGTTCATCGCCCAACATAGTTCGTAAATTTCCGGGCAGCCGATATTTCTTTTCGCCATCTTTATATAGCAGGGCGCGCGACCATAAATCATTTATAGCGAAGGTGGCTGATTCATCGGTAATGGCAACGAGATCTTTTACAGCGAAAGGTTCAGGCAGAGATGACGCAGCGATAAGGACATCGTGCTGCCAGCGATTTAACCCTTCAAGGGCGCGCATCAAACTCGGGATGGAATTTGCTCGGGCTCCTAGCGCTGCCACATCAGTGGGAACTGGGCTGAGTAAATCAGGACGCGCTAAAAATAGGTCAGCAATAGCCGCATCATCGCGAGCGCGGAGCTCTTCGGCAAAGGAGATGGCAGACATAACTGGTCTACATTACAGAGGTACGGTGATGAGCGCCTCTTTCGCTCTAAAACTAAGTAATCCTTAGCGTTTTCCTCGCCCACGTGGAGAGAAAAGTGTTCCGATTGCTCCTAGAACTCCGATAGTTGGGCCCAAAATTCTTGAGAGTGCGCGGGCTCGTCTAAATTCGTGAATGGGCCAGTTGTCTCGAATGGCTCGGATCTGCAAGAGCGCGTCGGGGTTGATGGCGCGAGGGTGGCCGACTGCCGTCAGTAGCGGAATGTCATGGTGGCTATCGGAATACGCGTAGGAGCTCGCGAGATCAATCCCGTTTGATTCCGCTAGCGCTCGAATGGCAACAGCCTTCTCTTTGCCGTGAAGTAGCGCCCCAATCATCTTGCCAGAGTATTTGCCATCGATTACTTCAGCTTTGGTGCCAAGGGCGCCGGTGAAACCCAGCCGTTTGGCGATGAGGTTAGCCATGTCGACAGGTGTGGCCGTAACTAGCCAGACCTCTTCGCCCTTATCCAAGTGGTCTTGCGCAATTTCAATGGTGCCATGCCACAAGGCGGGGGAGACGAATTCGTCATAAATCTCTAACCCAATGGTTTCGATCTCTTTCACATCATGGCCGCAAATAAACTCACAGGCAGCGTTCTGAATCTTGGCAATTTCCTCTTTATTCTCCTTACCGGTCAAGCGATAACGAAGATTGGCCAGTACAAAGGCGGAAATCTCGCGTTTAGTGAAGAACCCTCTTTGGTACATGCCTCGGCCCAGGAAGAACAGGCTCGATCCACGCAGGATCGTGTTATCGACATCAAAGAAGGCAGCTCGCTTGGGGGTGAGTGCCATATCCCAACCCTAGCGAAGCGGTGGCCTGAGGGCTCCTTTATAGTTACGGCTATGAGCCCGACCATCCACTTTCTCCGCCATGGCGAGGTCGAAAATCCAGAGAAAATCCTTTATGGCCGCCAACCGGGCTGGCGCTTATCTACTCGCGGCCAAGAGATGGCCAACGTGGTGGCTGATTGGTCAACATCTTTGGATTTGGGGGCCATTTTGGCCTCGCCACTTCAGCGTGCCCAGGAGACCGCCGCCCCCGTGGCTGCCGCCCACGGTCTGCCTATCATCACCGAGGATCGATTAATCGAAGCCACCAATATCTTTGAAGGGCAAAAGTTCGAATTTGGCAGCGGCGTTCTGCGCCATCCCCGCTCGTGGAAGCACCTGTACAACCCATGGAAGCCGTCCTGGGGCGAGCCCTATGACCAGCAAATCAACCGCATGTTGGGCGCCCTCTTTGCCGCGCGCGATGCAGCGGGCGGAAAAGATGCTTTGTGCGTCTCGCATCAATTGCCGATTTGGATTTTGCGCTCGCAAATCGAAGGTCGCAGCATGTTGCACGATCCCCGTAAGCGCCAATGTACTTTGGCCTCGGTTACCAGTTTTGTATTGGATGATGACGGCATGGTCAGCGATTTCTACTACACCGAGCCAGCGAAGCATTTGCTGCCGACCACATGAAGAAACTAGTTGCTCCGCTCATAGGAGTTTTACTTCTATCCGGATGCGGGGGAGGCGTCTCCTCTCCCAATCAAAATAAATTTATTTCTGGCTCTGGCGCCGCCGTTTACATCAAAGCGACTGATCGAAAATTGGCACCAACAATTTCGGGAACAACGATCACTGGTGAATCTTTTTCTTCACCGAGCAATAAAGTCATAGTTCTCAACGTATGGGCATCGTGGTGTTCACCTTGTCGGGCAGAAGCACCAACTCTTCAAGCGTTGTCTCAGAAATTTACCAAAGTGCAATTTATTGGGGTTCTTACCCGTGACAACATAACGGCGGCACGGTCATTTATAGAACGATTTAAGTTGACATATCCAACTATCACAGATGATTCAGTACTTGCCTCATTTCGTGGTTCACTTCCACCAAACGCAATTCCAACCACGTTAATAATAGATTCTTCGGGATATGTTGCCGCTCGCATTAGTGGCGCAGTTACCGTTGGCTTGTTAACCGACTTAATCAACAAAGTTTCCGGTGATCCCCGACATGCATGATTTTCTCGTCAATCAAATTTTTGATGGAAACGTTTTGGCGGCGATTCTTGTCGCGGCGCTTGCAGGATTGATTTCTTTCTTTTCCCCATGTGTTATTCCACTTGTACCTGGCTATCTTTCTTATGCCGCGGGTATGACAGAAACCAGAACACGTGGTCGCGTCGCTCTCGGATCGATACTCTTCGTCTCGGGATTTTCAGTTCTCTTCATTTCCTATGGCGCCCTCTTTGGTGGGCTGGGCTCGACCATCTCCAACCATTCAACTTGGATTTCGGTCATTCTTGGCGCGCTAACGATTGGAATGGGCGTAGTTTTTCTCTTCAATCAACGCTTCTATCGCTCGTTTAAACCCACATGGAAGATCAAAGCTGGTTTGGTCGGAGCCCCTATTTTGGGTTTCCTTTTCGGAATCGGTTGGACTCCGTGTATTGGACCTACTTTGGGTGCAGTCCAAGCGCTCTCGTTTGAAAGTTCTAGCGCAGTGCGTGGAGCCATTCTCAGTGTCGCGTATTGCCTTGGCCTGGGTATCCCATTTGTATTGGTGGGAATTTTCTTTGATCAATCTCAAAGATTGCGCCGTGCGATTTCTAAACACGGGAATTTGCTCACCAGGTTCGGCGGGATATTCCTTATTATTATCGGCATCTTGCAGGTTACTGGAATGTGGAACCACGTAATGAATTCAGTGCGCGATCTCATCTCTGGCTTTATCCCGGTGATTTAAATGTCAGATATTCCAGAGTTAAGTTCAGTCGGGGTCCTGCGCTGGATCTGGCGCCAACTCACCAGCATGCGCGTCGCGCTTATTTTGCTTCTGCTTCTCGGTGTCGCCGCGATTCCAGGGTCTATCTTTCCGCAACGAACTCAAAACCCTATGAAGGTGCAAGAGTTCTTTACGCAAAACCCTGGCCTGGCAAAGTGGATGGATGCCATCAAACTTTTTGATGTTTACAGTTCGCCTTGGTTTAGCGCCATCTATCTCTTGCTCTTCATCTCTCTTGTCGGTTGCGTTTTGCCAAGAACTTTTTCGCATCTGAAGGCGGTTGGTGCACAACCACCGTTAACTCCCAAGTTTCTTGATCGCATGGAGTTTTACGCAACTGTCAATGGAAACCCTGCCGTGGCTTTGGATAAATCTGAAAAGTGGTTGAAAAAGAATCGATTTCGGATTCGCCGCGAAGAAAATTCAATCTCAGCCGAAAAGGGTTATTTGCGCGAAACCGGAAATCTTCTCTTTCACCTTTCATTGCTTCTAATTCTGGTCGCAGTCGGAGTTGGATCTCTTTTTGGTTCAAAAGGGGAAGCGATCCTCAACGTGGGTGAAAGATTTATTAACACTCCAACTTCGTATGACACACTTTCCTTTGGAAAATTCCAATCAGAAGGTTCTCTCATTCCATTTTCGCTGAAAGTCACAGATTTTGTAGCCACATACGATCCTGCGACGAATGCCCCAACCGATTACAAGTTAACGGTTAGCGCATCAAACCCCATCGGTTCCAAGGAAGAGACCAAGATCATCAAGGTCAATTCGCCTCTTACTTATGCCAGTACCAAGATTTACCTTCAGGCCAATGGTTATTCCCCCGTAGTTGCCATTCACGACAAGAGTGGAAAATTAGTTTTTGAAGGGCCGGTTGCCTTCTTGCCTCAAGATGCCAACTTGACCTCACTTGGCGCCATCAAGGTTCCAGATATGTCCCCACAAATTGGCTTTGTGGCCACCTTCGTTCCAACGGCGGCACGTGATTCCAAGCGCGGTGCCTTTTCGGCCTATCCCGAAGCTCTGGATCCCAGATTGCTGGTCTCGGTCTGGGCGGGCAACCTTGGCCTGGATAGTGGAATACCCCAATCGGTTTATCGGATAGATACCTCGAAGATGACGCGTATCGGTCTGAAATCTTTGGGGTTAAATCAGACCTACAACTTCGGAGAAGGCACCATCACCTTTGAAGGCGTGAAGTCTTGGGTCAATCTGCAGATTGTTGATGATCCTGGGAAAATGTACGCATTGCTGGGTGCGATATTGGCAGTCCTTGGACTGCTTATCTCGCTCTTCACACGTCAGCGCAGAATTTGGATCAAGATTGGCGATACAGTCGAAATTGCCGGTCTAGCTAAGAATGGCATGACCGGATTGAAAGAAGAGATCGACCAACTATCCAAAGAATTGAAGGGGTAATTTTGTCTTCCAGAAGTTACGCATATCTTTCGAACTACTCCATCTATTCAGCGATGGTGTTGGTGACGATTGCCTTCTTCGCATATGCAACTGAAGTTGCCTTCTCGATGAAGAACAATGACGA
This sequence comes from Actinomycetota bacterium, assembly GCA_947371865.1. Classification (GTDB taxonomy): domain Bacteria; phylum Actinomycetota; class Actinomycetes; order Nanopelagicales; family Nanopelagicaceae; genus CAIMZW01. Next base: position 9,735 of record CANBRH010000002.1, on the reverse strand, counting down.
TAACGACAAGACCGATTTTGATTTTACGCGCACAACAAAGAGTGGCCGCATCGGTTCCATCATGATGCTCTTGGCTCTCTTCTTCCTTTTTGGTGGTGTGCTTTTCCGTGGACTCTCTGCCCAGCGCGTGCCGTGGGGCAATATGTATGAGTTCTCCATAACAGGTGCCTTTGCTGTCACGGGTGCTTACATTTTTGGAGTAATCCGATATCGCCTCCGTTGGCTAGGTCTACCCATCTCTTTCGCAGTTCTTCTTACTCTTGGAACAGCCGTCACAGTTTTGTATCGCCCAAGCGCACCTTTAGTACCTGCGCTTAAATCCACGTGGCTGGCTATTCACGTATCTGCCGCGATTGTTTCTGGCGGAGTATTCCTACTCGCAAATGCGGTTGCGGGCACTTATTTAATTCTGGATAACATCGAAAAGAAAGGTCCACGTCCTACTTGGGCGCTCCGCCTGCCAACTTTAGAAGCGCTGGATCAGCTCTCTTATCGCTTGGTTGCTTTTGTATTTCCACTCTGGACCTTTGCCGTTATTGCCGGAGCGATCTGGGCTGAATCCGCCTGGGGTCGTTACTGGGGATGGGATCCCAAAGAGACTTGGGCTTTCATTACCTGGGTGGCATACGCCGCTTACTTACATGCGCGCGTAACCATTGGATGGCGCGGACGTCGCGCTGCTTGGCTCTGTCTATTCGCTGGATCAACCTTCTTGTTTAACTATGTCTACGTCAATATTTGGGGAACTGGGCGCCACACGTATTCCGGTTTGTAGAAGTTCAAAAGTGATCTTCGAGTTCGAGCTGGATCGGCACATTTGGCGAACCATTGACGAGGAGTTCCCTAAACAGAGAGGGAAGGTTACGAGGGGTCAGCAGGTCCTGAGTAGTTAACAATTCCTCTGAACTCCACCAGCGGTGATCGAGAATGACTTCTCGTTCCAGATCAGAAAATTTTGAGGTATCAATCTCAAAGTTTTTAACGCGTGCCAAGAACCAAGTTTCGATCGAATTGACCTTGTTCCCGTTGAATGAATACTTTGCTTGGCGATTCCAAATGTGTGGACCTAAGTCAAGGTCTGGCATTCCCGTTTCCTCGGCCACTTCGCGTCTTGCAGCTTTTACTGCCGATTCTCCCGATTCAATACCTCCACCGACGGGACACCAAAAGAATTCCTTGGGCTTGGCGGGATCCATCATTTTGAATAGAAATAAGCGATTTAATTCATCGACTAAGAGAATTCTTACCGCATGACGGATTTGAAAGTCAGATGTCACAGGTTCTTAAGAAAATCCGGATCATCATCGGGAGGCAGGACGCGACCGGGTCTGCGGTATCCGGGACCGGCAACTTTCTTGGGGCGGCCTGCAATAAACCAGCCAATGGCGCCAAGAAGTTCAAAGAGAATAACGATAATCAACCAAGCCCACTTAGGCAGATTTCGTACTTGATCCTGAGGAGTGCTGGCGACATCAAAGAGCGCATAGAGAGTTATTGCGAGCGGGATGACGTAGAGAAGAATGCGCATGGTGTTTAGTTTAGCCGCTTAGATGAAGAGCGCGACCGCCAAGGTTGTGGATAGCAATAATTGCAGGCGGGCGGTGTTACCGAGCAAGGGAATGAGCGCTTTCCCTTCGGCGCCAGCGAGAATTCGCTGAGAGATTTGAATGGTCACCGGAATCAGGAAAATGCTGACCAAAACCCAAGGGGAGATGACTACTGCTAACAAAACGGTCAGATGTGCGATGACCAGCAGACTGATGAAGAAATAGCGAGCCTTGGATTCTCCCAATCGAACTGCCAGGGTCAATTTTCCAACAAGTGCATCCTTAGGCAGGTCACGCAAGTTATTTATGGCAAGCAAGGCGCACGAGAGCGCGCCGACCGGAATGGCTACCAGGAAACTCTCCCAAGTGAGTTCTTGGGATTGCGCAAAATAACTTCCCATCGTGGCGACCAAACCGAAGAAAACAAAAACAGAAATTTCACCAAACCCTTGATAGCCATAAGGCTTGCTGCCGCCGGTATATGTCCAAGCCGCCAAAATTGCGACAGCGCCGACTGCGATTAACCAGAGCGATGTTCGTAGCGCGAGGGTGACACCCAAGACTGCTGCCAAGGTGAAAGTTAGATAAGCCGCTTTTTTGACGGAAGTAGCCGTTGCTAAACCGCTGGCAACGAGACGAACCGGGCCAACTCGGACTTCATCGGTACCACGTACGCCATCGGAGTAATCGTTGGCGTAGTTAACGGCGATCTGCAGCAACAGACTTACGGAAAGTGCGAGCAAAGCATTGACCCAATTTATGGAATGGCCATGTGAATGGTGGAGCGAAGTGCCGACGAGCACAGGTGCGATCGCAGCAGGCAGGGTTCGAGGTCTAGCCCCTTGAAGCCACTTCTTCATTAATTGTGCTCCGCATCTTTCTTCGACATAACCAACTCGACAAGTCTAATTCGATCGGGCTTCCCAATGCCTTTTATGGGAAGTTCCGCTAATTGATGAAACTCTTTTGGGATTGCATAGTTACCAAAGACGCTGGCGAGATGATCACCAACTTCTTTTTCATCGATCGCCCCATCTGAAGCCAGGCAGAGGATTTCGCCCCATTCGATATCTTCTAAAGAGAAAGCCATGAATCTTTGTTGCGGAAAAGTCTTAAGAAGTTCGCTTTCGATTGTGCTCAATGAGATCTTGATTCCACCGGAGATGATCTGGTCATCATTTCGGCCGAGTACCCGGACTTTGCCATTCTCGACTACTCCTAGATCGCTGGTTGTAAACCAACCATCACTCGTTACTTGGCTCCACAGGTCGTGCTGATTTAGGTAGTCGCTTGCCAGCATGGGGCCAGAGATCTCAATAGCTCCGCCGGCATTTATTCGAACTTCAACACCTGGAAGAGGTTGGCCATCGTAAATACATCCACCAGAAGTTTCAGTCATCCCGTAGGTAGTGACAACGCGAATTCCTTGCGCTTTTGCTTCTGAAACGAGTTCATCGCTGGCAGCGGCACCGCCAACTAGAACAGCTTGTGCACTTTGCAGGTGTTTCAAAAGTTTGTCGTCGCCACGAAGCGCTCGGTGCAGTTGGGTTGGGACTATGGCAACAAAATCTGCATCTGTATATTCATCGCGAGTGCGATTGTCGATTGGAGTCGTTCCTAATTCGATCGAACGAATCAAAACATTGATGCCGGCAATGTGGGTAGTGGGGAGAAGGAGTGACCAGCGCTGCCCGCTCTTTGCACCTAGGTATTTATGGGCCGCTTGTGCAGAGGCAACTAGAGCCTTGCTGGAGAGCGCAACTTCCTTGGCAATGCCCGTGGTTCCAGATGTCGTGAGCACAAGAGCGGTGCCAAGATCGACAAATACACGACCTACTGGCCCAAAGGCGAGAGCCGGTCCAGAATCCCGAATCGCATGGAAAAGGGCTTCAGTCTTCTGCGGGATCGACCACTCGTCGAGGGTGTGGAGCAACGGTCGTTGTGACGAAATATCCATGGTCACCGTAGGCTATCCATATCTTTTTCAAGGGGGAAATGTGAGCAAGCCGTTTAAACGTGAACCAGGCGCACGGACGATTCCTGATTGGCAAGTTGGGGAGGGTAGCGAAGCTTTTAGCGACATTACCTATTTAGTTGCTGAAGGCATGGCAAAAATAACTATTAACCGTCCCGAAGTTCATAACGCCTTCCGGCCTCAAACGCTTTTTGAATTACAAGAAGCCTTTTCCTTAGCTCGCGATGACGAACGCGTAGGCGTTGTTATTTTTTCCGGTGCAGGCACCGAAGCATTTTGCTCGGGCGGAGATATCAATGTGCGCGGCGATGATGGTTACTTAGGTTCTGATGCTTTGGCTAAGAAAGGAATCGGACGTCTCAACGTTCTCGATCTACAAATCCAAATTCGTCGTCTACCAAAGCCTGTTGTTGCGATGGTGGCAGGTTGGGCCGTCGGCGGCGGGCACGTACTGCACGTTGTCTGTGACATAACCATTGCGGCTGACAACGCCAAGTTCGGGCAGACCGGCCCAATGGTTGGCTCATTCGACGGCGGATACGGAGCTGGATTATTAGCTGCACATATTGGACAGAAGAAAGCGCGCGAAATTTGGTTCTTGTGCCGTCAATACGATGCGCAAGAAGCACTCGATATGGGACTGGTTAATACCGTTGTGCCGGTTGCAGAGTTAGAAGCAGAGACAGTTTCTTGGTGCCGTGAAATGTTGCGTCACTCGCCTATGGCGCTTCGTCTCTTGAAGGCAGGGCTTAATGCTGCAGACGATGGCCTAGCCGGGGTCCAACAACTAGCAGGCGATGCCACTCTGCTCTTCTATTTATCGGAAGAAGGGCAAGAAGGTCGCGATGCTTACAAAGAGAAGCGTTTGCCAAACTTCGACAAGTTTCCAAAGCGTCCTTAAATCTCGATGAGTTCGGCAGCCCAATTCCGGGAAGTCTTTAACGACTTCATCGTAGTTGCCATTCCTACTCGAACTGATTTCCGTGGAATCAATGTGCGGGAAGCGGCGCTCTTTCGTGGGCCCGCGGGTTGGAGCGAATTTTCACCATTTCTGGAATATGACAACAATGAGGCGAGAACGTGGCTAAAAGCTGCGGTTGAAGGGGCGTATCAAGAGTGGCCCAGACTTCTGCGGGGCGAAGTAAAAGTTAATGCCACGTTGCCCAGAGTTTCAGCAGAAAAAGTGCCGGAAGTATTGGCGCGCTTTCCTGGTTGCACAACGATCAAAATAAAGATTGATGATTTCGAAAACGATCACTATTTAGTGGAAGCGGCTCTAGAGGAAGTCCCAGATGCCAAGATCCGACTCGACGTAAATGGTGGTTGGTCGTTGCAACAAGCGCTTTTGAATTTGCACGATTATCACTTGCGCTTTGGAAAAGTCTTTGAATATGTCGAGCAACCATGTTTGGCTCTGGAAGATCTTCGCGCTCTGAAGGCAGAGATCCCGTTCAAAATTGCAGTCGATGAATCAATAAGGAAAAACCTGGGTTCAGATTTAGCTGCGCTGCGTGAAGTAGCAGACGTTGCGATAGTGAAGTGGGCACCTTCTGGGGGGATAGCCGCCGCACGAGGACTTATAGAAAGTATTGGTCTACCTGCCGTCGTCTCCAGTGCACTTGATACTGGAATTGGTATTTCGCACTCTGCTGCGCTTGCGGCCTCACTCTCTGGCGCCGAGTACGCCTGCGGACTGGGCACGGTTTCACTTTTGATGGACGATGTGGTCGAACCACCTGTCGTTGCAATTAACGGCGTGATTTCAGTGGGCAGATCAACGCCATCGAGTGGGCAACTGCATAAGTATTTGGCTAGCCCCGAGCGTCATAACTGGTGGCAAAATAGAATTACATCAATCTGGAACTCTGGGTTGTCCGAGGAAGTAAAAGATTTGGGGTGGTTGAAGTGATTTCAGCAACTCATCTAGCCAGATCAATTGTTCGGCAATTACTTGAACTCGGAGTAACTGATTTCGTACTCTCGCCAGGCTCGCGTAATGCGCCGTTATCGGTGGCACTTTATGAAGCTGCGGAGAGAGGGTTATTAGACCTTCATGTACGAATTGATGAGCGTGGTGCCGCATTCTTTGGTCTGGGAATTTCCAAAGCATCTAATAACTATGTGGCCCTGATTTGCACCAGCGGTACGGCTGCGGCTAATTATCATCCAGCAGCACTTGAGGCTCTACATAACAACAACAAATTAATTTTTATAACTGCCGATCGACCAGAGAGCTTGCGAAAGACAGGTGCCAACCAAACAACGGAACAGGCAGCCCTCTATCCACACGTTAAATCTTTCGATATCGCTGAAATCATGGATCTATCCAAGGCCCTTACCGATGGACCGGTTCAACTGAACGTCCAATTCTCTGAACCTTTGGTGGTTGAAGATGGTTTGGATTGGTTGGCAGGCTTCACCTCCCGAGCACAAGAGACCGTAACGGCTGAAGGCGACTCCGTAGATTTTGGAACCGGCGGGGTTCTGGTTATCGGCCACGATCGTGCTGGCTTCTCCGTCGCTGAGATCGAAAACTTCGCCGACCACTTGAACTGGCCCATCGTCGCTGAAGATCCACTCTCTTTTCCTACTGCCATCGCTCATTCTGCGCTTTTTCTTGCGGACGAAAAGGTTCGGGCTCTGCTCCACCCTGCAAGAATCGTGGTTATTGGTCGCACTACTCTCTCTCGCAGCATTAATGCCTATGTCCAAGGTGCCAGCGAAGTCTCGGTTATTGATCCGCGAATGGCCGAGGTCGATTCCGCGCGCCAGGCCGACCATGCCTATCTGACCATGCCGCGAATTCAGCAAAGCCAAACGGAAGATCCAACATGGAAGCAATTATGGGAAAGCATCAGCCATATTGCGCACACCGCGATCGTTTCTGAAGTTTCATGGTCGGAACAAGAAGCAGTCCGCACGATTGCCGCCGCCCTGGCAGATGAGAGCGCACTTTTCATCGGCTCATCTCGTCCGATTCGCGACATTGAAGCTTTTGCAGAACCACGGGCCGGAATCTCAGTTTTCGCCAACCGTGGACTTGCAGGCATCGATGGCAATATTTCAACCGCGTTGGGGATTGCGACAAGATTTGAACGAGCCTATGCCGTCATGGGCGACCTAACCTTCTTGCACGATATTTCGGCACTTGTAAATATTCCAAAAGTAAATCTGACTATTTTCGTTTTGGACAATAACGGCGGCGGAATATTTTCAACCCTTCCTCATGCCGAGGCAAAAGGCTTTGAAACGATTTTCGGAACAGCCCATAACAATGATCTTGCACGCATCGTTCGGGGATTTGGAATCCCAGCCGATCGCGTTAAGACATCTTCTGATATAAAGTCGATCATCGCGCACCAGTCACCTGGTGTTGACATTGTTGTTGTTGAAGTTCCAGATCGGGATTTTAATGCGGCCAAGCTTAAGGAATTAACTCAGATTGTTTCCAGCGCAGTTCGCATAGGCAATAATTTAGATTGACTCTCTGCTAATTCTTCTTCTGGGATAGAACCGGCAACAATTCCACAGCCGGCAAAAAGTCGAATGTTTTTTCGGTCAGATGATATTTCTCCGCATCGAAGCGCAATACCCATTTCTCCATCGCCACGCGCATCAATCCAACCGACTGGCCCGGCATAGCGCGAACGATTCATTCCTTCGATTTCAATGATGAGCGCCTCGGCGGTTTTGGTTGGAGTGCCACACACCGCAGCCGATGGATGCAATTTTTCCATCACCGTGAAGATATCGACGGGTGCAGCAGACTCATTTACCACACCTGTCACGTCAGTTGCTAAGTGCATGACGTTGGCAAGGTGCAAAACAAAAGGTGAATCTGGAACGTTGATAGAGGAACAGAAAGGAGAAAGCACATCTGCTACGGAGCGAACTGCATACTCATGCTCTTCTAGGTCCTTGGAGGATTTCGCAAGCGATGCAGCTAAGGCGAAATCTTTCTGTTCGTCATTAGTCTTTCGAATCGTTCCGGCTAGGACTCTAGAAGTCACCATGGACTTACTGAGCCTGACTAACAATTCAGGGGTAGCACCTAATAGATCTGCAACCAGAAAGACCCAAGTCGATGGATATTGGCTCTCGAGTCGCTGGATGAGAGCGCGACGCGAAAGTTCGGAAGAGCTGGTCGCATTGATATCTCGCGCAAGGACAACTTTGTCGAGATCGCCGTTTTTGATCCGACTAACAGCATCGGCTACCCGAGCTTTCCACGCGTCATTTGAAATCGAACCATCATGCCAATCAATAGAAGCCGTCGACTTTTCGGCCAGCAGTTGTTGGATCTCAGGTTGCGGTCCAGACCCAATCCACGTTATCCAAGCTTGACCATTCTTTTGTCCAACAATGATTTCTGGAATGACGAGTTCGGATTCAGATGAATCTAAAAAAGAAAATGAAGTGAAGAGAATTGGCCCGGTGCCACTGCCATGCACATTGTTATGAATGGCAAATTTTGAAAGTTGATCTCGCCACCATTTTCGCGCCTCAATAAATCTATTTGGACCAGAGACTGTTGTCTTAGCAAAAGTTCCAAAGCCAATCAGCCCATCTCCGCCGCGGATCCAAGAAGTGGAAAGCAGGTGATCAGTGGAAATCTCGGAGAGTCGTGGTGGCTCGCCGAGAAGTTCGGTTGTTATAAGAGTTGGCACAAGTTATTTATTTAAGTTGGGTTATCGCTTTGCGACAAATCGCCATACGGTAGGAAGCGCCGTGCTGGCAATTCCGATTTTGATAATTTCACCAAGTACAAATGGTGAGAACCCTTTGGAAAAAGTCATTGACCACGTCATTGCAGTCGCATGTTGGAGCCAGGTCAATCCGAAACCGAACACAATAATTTCGCCGATGATCATGGTTGGGATAACTGTTGCAATTTTCTGATCCCACTTGCGACCAGCAAGCGCGCCAACGACAACGGAAGCGACCGCCATACCGACCAGATATCCGCCTGTAGGCCCGGTTAGCCATGTGAGGCCGTGGTGGCCGGAAGAAAAGATAGGTGCGCCGACAACGCCCATAAGAATGTAGAACGCAAGAGTGGCTAAGCCCAAGTTGGCGCCATATGCCGCGCCCAAGAGCAGAACTGCCAGAGTTTGACCCGTTACTGGAACTGGCGAACCTGGGACTGGGATGGCGATTTGAGCCATCAGGCCGAGAAAGAGGGTTCCGCCCAAAATAAAGCCGCTCTGGGTGAGGAGAGTAGAGCGGGTGACGATTGCTTGGCGGAGGGTGGCAATTTCAGACATAAGGTTCACGATCCTTAAATTCTCAGGTCTCGGCTAAGTTGTGGCGCGAGCCTACTCCAACGAGAATATACGGGTGAGTAGAGCTGGCTTAAATAAGGACCCTGAAGACGTATCGAAGATGTTCGACGGCGTCGCAAAAAGATACGACCTCCTCAATGATCTTCTGAGTCTGGGTCGAACTAAGGCCTGGCGTCGAGTGGTTACGGCCACCATTGACCCCAAGCATGGGATGAAGATTCTCGATATTGCCGCCGGAACTGGCTCCTCTAGCCGCCCGTTAGCTGACCGTGGCGCCGAGGTGATTCCGCTGGATTTCTCGGAAGGAATGCTCGCCGCCGGGCGTAAGCGCCACCCAGATCTGCCATTTACCCAAGGGGATGCCCTTAATCTCCCCTTTAAAGCGGACAATTTCGACATTTCGACCATTTCTTTTGGGTTGCGCAACACTTCCGACACCTTGGCCGCCCTCAAAGAGGCGCTACGGGTAACCCGGCCCGGTGGTCGCATCGTTATTGCCGAGTTCTCTCAACCCACCAATGCAATTTTTCGGATCATTTACCTGCGTTATCTCATGCGCGCCCTTCCAGCTATTGCCAAGAAGGTTTCTTCCAATCCCGATGCATATATTTATCTAGCGGAATCAATAAGAGCTTGGCCTAATCAAAAAGGATTAGCAGCGCTCCTTAATGAAGCCGGATGGGAACGCGTCGGTTGGCAAAACCTGACATTTGGGATTGTCGCAGTTCACACTGGATATAAGCCCAAGAGCGAACCAACGCACTAGTCATCAACCCCTAGACTTCAGAACCGTGAACCCATATGTGCCGATTTTAGTAATTGGAGCAGTTGGTTTTGGCTTCGCCGCTATCTCTGTGGTTGCTGCCGCCATTACTGGTCCAAAGCGTTATAACCGCGCCAAGTCCGATGCATATGAATGTGGCATCGAACC
>CANBRH010000001.1 GCA_947371865.1 Actinomycetota bacterium | reverse complement strand
GCCATCAACCCAGTTAACGGTGCGCAGAGTCCGATATGGGCTAGTGATTATGTACTTGCTGATTACGGCACTGGTGCGATTATGGCTGTTCCGGCGCATGATCAACGCGACTTAGATTTTGCACGTGCAATGAAATTGCCAGTCGTTGTGGTTGTAGATACCGGCGAAGAAGATCCAAACGAAACTGGAATTGCTACGGGCGGAGACGGAGTTCTCGTTAACTCAGGTTCTCTCAATGGCCTTACCAAATCTGATGCGATTGCAAAAATTACTGAAGAGTTAGCAAGCAAAGGCTTGGGTAAAGCGGCCAAAAATTATCGCCTCCGCGATTGGCTGATCTCACGCCAGCGCTTCTGGGGAACGCCTATTCCTATTATTCATTGCCCAACCTGTGGCGAGGTTCCGGTTCCGGTCGAGCAATTGCCGGTCGAACTTCCAGATGCAGCTGGTTTAGATCTGAAACCAAAGGGTTCATCCCCGCTAGGGGCAGCTGAAAATTGGGTCAACATCACTTGTCCTACGTGCTCGGGTCCTGCGCGTCGCGATGCCGACACTATGGATACCTTCTTTGACTCGTCTTGGTACTTCCTTCGCTACACCAACCCCTTTGATTCCGAACGGGCCTTCGACCCTGAATTGGTCAATGAATGGTTGCCGGTCGATCAATATGTTGGCGGCGTCACCCACGCGATTTTGCATTTGTTGTATTCCAGATTCTTTACCAAAGTCCTGTACGACATAGGTTTAGTCAACTTCACCGAACCATTTACCCGTCTGCTTAATCAGGGCATGGTTTTGATGGATGGTTCGGCCATGAGCAAATCTCGAGGAAATCTCGTCACCTTGTCCGAGCAGTTAGACACCCATGGTGTCGACGCGGTGCGACTCTCGCTAGTTTTTGCCGGGCCACCAGAAGATGACGTCGATTGGGCTGATGTTTCGCCCAGCGGCTCTGTTAAATTTATTAATCGGGCTTGGCGCATCTCTGGTGAAGTTTCCAGCCAACCCGGAGTAGATGTCACTAAAGGTGATGTAACACTTCGAAAGGCTACTCATAAAGCGCTGCATGACATCAGTTTTGCGGTTGAATCTTTCCGATTCAACGTGGCGGTTGCACGAATCATGGAACTCGTAAACGTGACGCGCAAAGCCATTGATTCAGGCTGTGGCGCGGCCGATCCTGCTGTCCGCGAAGCCGCCGAAGTTATTGCTTTAACGCTATCCCTGGTTGCGCCTTACACCGCGGAGGAAATGTGGGCCAAGTTAGGACACCAACCCGGAGTTGCACTTGCTGGATTCCCGGCTATTGATCCCGCGTTATTGGAATCTGATGCCGTGGTCGTCATTTTGCAGATCAATGGCAAGATTAAAGATCGCATTGATGTTTCACCACAGATCTCCGATGCCGACTTAGAAAAGTTGGCTTATGCCAACCCCGAAATTGCCGCAGCGATTGTTGGGCAAGAGATCAAGAAAGTTATTGTCAGGGCTCCCAAGCTCGTCAACATCGTCCTGTAATTCACAATGTGTTCGACTGCGATTATTTGCAGCTCAATACTTCAATAACTTTGCGGAGTGAATCTCGCGCCATTTGCCGCTTTTTCATCGGAGCAAAGACGCGGCATGGTGCTGGTTGCCATCGCCGCACTCGGGCTCAGCCTTTTCTATGTCTCTCTGGCTCATGGACACTCGCTTGCCCCGGCCCAGCAAGCGACATCCGAGAAATTAATTGATCCGCTGGCCACTCAAGCGGCGTCCCCTATGCCCACGCCCCCACCATCTCTTCCTGCTTCCGTAGTCATTGATGTGGCGGGCAAGGTCAACCACCCAGGGGTGTATTCGTTGGTCGCTGGTTCACGAGCGATCGATGCCATAAAAGCGGCGGGAGGTGCCAAATCAGGCGTTGATCTTTCTGATATCAATTTGGCCGAAATCCTCTTTGATGGGCAACAAATCTTGGTGGGCACATCGGTCGTTCCATCGGCAGTTACATCAAAGAGCACAAGTACTCGCCTGGTTTCCCATTTTCCGATTCATCTCAACAGCGCTACTGCTGTTCAACTTGATCAATTGCCAGGCATAGGTCCGGTCATGGCACAGCGCATCGTGGATTATCGGAAGAAGAATGGCGCTTTCACATCATTGGATGGTCTGCGCAAAGTAAAAGGCATGGGCGTTGCTAAATTTGGAGAGATTAAATCTTTGATAGTTCTTTAGCCGAAAGTAAATCTGACTTTCGGTTGTTGGCTATCGGCTCCTCGCTGTGGGTCGGTGCGCTGATCACGATTGACGCACAACCGTGGAAATACTTTCTGCTTTTACCCCTTGTCTTCCTTGCCGCTACGGACCTCAAAATTGCACGAATGTTTGTGATCGTTCTTCTACTCGGGGCCGCACTCATTTTGCTGAGAACGTTCTCTCTTCACCACAACATTGTTCATGAGTTAGTGGGAAGACACGGGAGCGTCAAGATAATCGGCAATGTTCAGAGCGACGTAGTAACTAGCCCCGCGCGAGTCTTAGGTTCGCGCACCTTGCCACCTCGATTTACTTTTCAGTTGAGGAGTGAACTCATTGCTGCGGGTACTCAGAGATATCGAACCAGAGTGCCGCTGACGATCTCATCCAGCACAGCCATTGCCTTTGTCTCAGGTGATCAGATTGAGTGCTCTGGGAAATTACTACGGTCTCGTAATCCGAAAGTTGTGGCGCTAGTGACCGTGCGTGGTCGCTGCACGTTACTGCATTCGGCTACGGGCATTTGGCGGGTCACCCAACGAATTCGAGCGACCTTTCGCCGTGAAGCGGGCGATATTTCCGGTGATGCTGGCGCACTCATCCCAGGGATGATCTTGGGAGATACCTCAGGACAGTCAGCCGAATTCGGGTCTGCAATGCGCAGGGTCGGGCTAACGCACTTGACAGCTGTCAGCGGTGAGAACTTTGCGATCGTCTCTGCCTTTGTGTTGTGGTTGTTGCAATGGGTGTTCAAATCTCTGAGCGCCCGCATTATTGTCACAGCCGGGTTGTTGCTCGCTTTTCTTTTCTTGGTTCGACCATCTCCTTCGGTTTTGCGCGCGGCAGTTATGACCGCGATCTTGCTTTTCGCGCGAATGAAAGGCAGGAAATCCTCTGCTCTCTCGGCGCTAGGTTTGGCCGTATCAACCTTGATCTTGATTGATCCATTTCAAGCCCAAGATCCGGGCTTCGCGCTCTCGGTATCGGCAACAGCTGGAATAATTCTGCTCTCGCCAAAGCTAGCCAGATCTTGGCAGCGCTTCTTCGGGGGAGCGGCCGAATCAATATCGATTCCGGTTTCTGCGACTCTGGCTTGTACGCCGATTATTTTGGCAATCTCTGGTCAGTTTTCGCTGGTGAGTATCCCTGCCAACCTGATCGTTGCTCCCGTCGTCGCACCGATCACAGTTCTCGGTTTAATTGCAGCCCTTCTTGCCCCAGTTTTACCGTTCCTTGCTCATTTTCTCTTTCTGCTCATCTCCCCATGCAGTCACTGGATTACTTGGGTGGCAACTAATTTCGCCAAATTCCCAGTTCTGTCGGTCACGGCCAATCTCTTCACGATCTCATTTCTCACTGTCATTGTGGTGGCCGCGGCCACCAAGCGCTGGTTGCCCTTTGGCCTTTTGGTCACAACACTTGGAATTTTGTTGTGGTCCCCATGGGCCAGTTGGCCGATGGCTGATTGGACTTTCGTAAATTGCAACGTGGGTCAAGGCGATGCCTCGGTTATCAATTTAGGAGATCATCGCGCCATCGTTATCGATGTTGGTCCGGATCCCGCATTAATTGATAGTTGCCTGAACAAACTCGGCGTTCGATCCATAACTCTCTTAGTACTGACCCATTTTCATGCAGATCACGTGGCCGGTCTCCAAGGCGCTCTGCATGAGCGCGATGTTGGATCGGTCTGGCTCTCCAACTTGAACAAACCACTTTCTGAATCAACGATGGTGAAGAGAGCGCTGGGCGAAATTCCCCAGCATGTGGTGCATGCCGGCCAAGAGATCGACCTTCATCAACTAAGTAATGGCCGGCATAGGGGAAAGGTCAGCGTGCTTTGGCCGGGCACCGAGATCAAAACCTTCGCATCAATGCCTGGCGATGGTTCGGCCATTAATAATTCCAGCATTGCACTTTCTATAAAAATAGACGGTCTGCGGATTCTCGAAGGAGCCGATATCGAGCCACCCGTTCAGGAAGCGGTGCTTGCATCAGGAAAAATTGAACAAGTACAGATTCTGAAGGCAAGTCACCATGGTTCGGCATATCAATATTGGCCACTTGTACAACGGCTTCATCCGCAGATTGCGGTTATCAGCGTGGGCGCAGGTAATAGTTATGGTCATCCAGCAACTCGGACCCTGGCAGCATTGAGCCACGAACACGCTCGAATCCTGCGCACCGATCTTGATGGGGCCATTGCTATTGATAATTCCCTTAAGATCAGAGTTCTGAAGCGAGATTGGTGGCGGTTTTCGTGGGGTTAGCACTTCTGTTGGGTGGCGAGGCAATTCTTGCTGACCGAGCGATCGCAGAGTTGATCTCCCAAAATTCTGGAGCACAGGTGTCAACTATCGATGCCAGCGAAAGCGAAGTTGGTGCAATAACCGACGCTCTTGCCCCGTCCCTCTTTGGCGAATCTCGGATAGTTGTTATCAAAGAAATGCAGGACCTCAACGCAGATCAGCAGGATGAAGTAACTAGCTATCTCGGTGATAGCGATGAGAACGTGCTCTTGGTTTTGTGGCATAAAGGGGGCGTTAAAGGCAAGGTGCTGCTGGACAAAGTCAAGAAATTCAATCCCGTGGTCATCGCCTGTGATGTATTGAAAAAAGAGAGTGAAAAGCTGGAGTTTGTTCAGCGCGAATTTTCTCGTCACCATCGCAAAATCACATCGGGTGCGGTTCAAGATTTGGTCGATGCGCTGGGAAGTGATCTTCGAGAATTGGGAAGTGCCTGCTCACAACTGGCCTCAGATGTCCTTGCCGGCAAAGTCATCGATGAATCTGATGTCGCGCGGTATTACCAAGGTCGAACTGAGACCACTGGCTTTGAAGTAGCGGATGCAGTTATCGATGGGCTTATGGATCAGGCGCTGATCTCGCTCCGAAATGCGCTAGACACGGGAGTTGACCCAGTCCTCATCATTAGCGCTCTCGCCTCTTCGCTGCGCACTCTGGCAAAAGTTTCTGGCGCAAGTCGCGGCATGAAAGCCTTCGATTTAGCCTCCTCACTGGGTCTACCTCCTTGGCAAATTGATAAGGCCAGGCGTCAACTCTCGGGCTGGAATCCGAATTCGCTCAGCCAAGCGGTCATCACGGTGGCTCAGACGGATGCCGACATCAAAGGAGCTGCTGCAGACCCGGCATATGCCCTCGAGCGAGCCATCATCCAGATCACCCGGTTTCGGGCGGCAAAGTAGCCAAGATGGGCCGGTTCAACGCCTAATTTCCATCTGAGTTTGAGCCAGACGGGGCAGGACTGGTAACCTTTCGCGCTCAGCCCGGCTCGCAAGATGTCGGCTTATGATGCACGCAGTAACCCAAATTCGGGGATCTTTTAGATCATGGAAGAAAGTAGTTCGAAGTGGCAAATATCAAGTCGCAGATCAAGCGTATTAAGACGAACGAGAAGGCACAGCTTCGTAATAAGTCTGCCCGCTCCGCCATCAAGACTGCGATCCGCCGTTTCCGCGATGCGCTCGCCGCTGGCGATCAGAAAGTCATCGCCGATGAACTTCGCCTTGCTTCCAAGTCACTTGATGTTGCCGTCACCAAGGGCGTCATCCATGCAAACGCTGCAGCAAACAAGAAGTCAGCTATGGCTAAGCAAGCCAATAAAGCTGCCGTTCGTTAATTTTCTCGTTTTACAAAGTTCATGCCAGCCATAGAACTTTCTAAAGCTCCACAACCTGCCTCAACCAATCCGGAGCAAATTCGCAATTTCTGCATCATTGCCCATATTGACCACGGTAAATCCACGCTTGCTGATCGCATGCTTGGAATTACTGAGGTTGTCGAACAACGAAATATGCGTGCCCAATATCTAGACCGAATGGATATTGAACGCGAACGTGGCATCACCATTAAGAGCCAAGCAGTCCGCCTGCCGTGGAGATCTGGCATTGATGGCCAGGAATACATCCTGAATATGATCGATACACCCGGTCACGTCGACTTTACTTATGAAGTTTCGCGTTCGCTGGCTGCATGCGAAGGCGCCGTACTACTGGTGGACTGTGCGCAAGGAATTGAAGCGCAGACATTGGCCAACTTGTACTTGGCGATGGAAAATAATCTCACCATCATTCCGGTCTTGAACAAAATTGATCTACCCGCGGCTCAACCTGAAAAGTTTGCAGAAGAGCTCGCCAAGTTAATCGGCTGCCAACCAGAAGATTGCCTACGCGTCTCGGGCAAGACTGGTGCTGGCGTCGAGGAACTTCTCGACCAGATTGTGAAGCAGATTCCGCCTCCAGTTGGCGATGCAAATGCACCAGCGCGCGCGTTGATCTTTGATTCAGTTTATGACACGTATCGTGGTGTAGTTACTTACGTTCGAGTAGTTGATGGCCACCTTTCTACTCGTGACCAAATTCAAATGTTCTCGACCGGTGTTCGCCACGAAATGCTCGAAGTTGGCGTTATCTCTCCCGAGCCGGTCGTCAGCAAGGGTCTGGGAGTCGGAGAAGTTGGTTATGTCATCACTGGTGTAAAAGATGTACGACAGTCTCGCGTGGGTGACACGATCACGACGTATCACAACCCAACCACGAAAGCGTTGGCTGGCTATAAAGACCCTAAACCAATGGTTTTCTCGGGTCTTTATCCGTTGGATGGCGCGGACTATCCGCTGTTGCGTGAAGCCCTCGACAAACTTCAACTCAATGATGCCGCCCTGGTTTATGAGCCAGAAACATCAGCAGCACTTGGATTTGGGTTTCGTTGCGGCTTCCTAGGACTTCTTCACATGGAAATCGTGCGTGAACGCCTAGAGCGCGAGTCCAACCTCTCACTTATTTCCACCGCACCCAACGTGGTGTATCGGGTTAAGCGAGATGATGGCAAAGAGTTAATTGTTACAAACCCCAGCGAATTTCCGGATGGAAAAGTTGCCTCCGTTGAAGAGCCGATCGTTCGTGCCACCATTCTTGCCCCCAGTGAATTTATCGGCGCAATTATGGAGCTGTGTCAGCAACGTCGTGGCCTGCTCAAAGGTATGGATTACCTCTCTGAAGATCGTGTTGAAATTCGCTACACACTTCCACTTGCCGAAATTGTTTTCGACTTCTTTGATCAACTCAAGTCCAAGACTCGCGGTTATGCATCCCTTGATTACGAACCTATTGGCGAAGCTGAGGGTGATCTCGTCAAGGTTGATATCTTGCTGCAGGGCGAAACCGTCGATGCCTTTAGCGCCATCGTCCATAAAGACAAGGCTTACGCCTATGGCGTCATGATGACCTCAAAGTTGCGCGAACTCATTCCACGCCAGCAATTCGAAGTTCCTATTCAGGCCGCTATCGGTTCTCGAATTATTGCTCGCGAGAGCATCCGGGCTATTCGTAAAGATGTATTGGCGAAGTGCTATGGCGGCGATATTTCACGTAAGCGCAAGTTGCTCGAGAAGCAAAAAGAGGGCAAGAAGCGCATGAAGATGGTCGGTCGCGTCGAAGTTCCGCAAGAAGCATTTATTGCTGCGCTAACGACCGATGCCGATGTAGACAAGGCAAAGGCCAAGAAGTAAAAATGGCCGGTGCCCTTTCACCGCTCTCGTTCTATATTCACATCCCATATTGCTTGAAACGTTGTGGTTACTGCGACTTCAATACCTACACTCCCAGCGAACTTCGAAGCGGCGGAGATTTAGCGTCGGTCTCTGATGGGTACATAGATTTACTCATTCAAGAATGTGTTTTCACTCCCGATGCCGGTTCCATCCCGACAATCTTCTTCGGTGGCGGTACTCCAACGTTAATGGAGCCTGCTGATTTAGGACGGTTACTAGGACATCTTGAAAGCCGTTTTGGTTTTGCCAAAGATATTGAGATAACTATTGAGGCCAATCCCGATACTGTTACTGAAGAGAAATTGCTACAGCTGCGCCATGTCGGAATCAATCGAGTCTCTTTTGGGATGCAATCATCCAATCCCAAAGTCTTACAGATTTTAGATCGCACTCATAACCCAGAGAATGTTTTCAAGGCGACCGAATGGGCCCGTTCTGCGGGGTTTGAACACGTAAGCGTTGACCTTATTTATGGATCGCCAAGTGAAACAATGGCAGATTGGCAAAGTTCTGTGGAGACCGCTCTCGCGCTTCCCATTGATCATATTTCAGCTTATGCACTGATCGTCGAAGAAGGAACGAAATTGGCCGGTCAAGTTCGGCGCGGGGAAGTTGTTATGCCCGACGAAGATGAAACCGCGGATAAGTATTTGCTTGTTGATGAGTTGGCCTCAGCAGCCGGTTTTTCTTGGTACGAATTGAGTAATTGGTCTAAACCTGGCGGGGAATGCCGGCACAACATTGCCTATTGGCACGGAAAGAATTGGTGGGGGTTGGGACCTGGCGCACATTCTCATCTCGATGGCCGACGATGGTGGAATGTGAAGCACCCGAACGCTTACCGTGAAAAATTATCACTCGGACAATCTCCGCTTCATGGTGAAGAAGTGCTCACGGTAGAAGAGTCAGAAGAAGAGCGCCTTATGTTGAACATTCGTCTGCCTCTAGGTTTGCCGTTGGAGAGCCTCAGCACTCTTCAAGTTCAGGCCCTTGCTCCTTACTTGGAATCAGGTCACATCGATGCCAGCTCATGGGATGGTGGCCGCGTGACATTGACCCGTTCGGGGCGATTAATCGCAGATCGAATCGTGCGCGAAATCCTGCTGTAGTAGCGTAAGACCATGCATCTCACCCACAATATTCTGATCACGGTTCTTGCCTTGATATTTCTCATTGCGGGTGTTTCCAAAATGAGTGGCAGTCCAAAGGGATTGTCTGGTACGCGCGACCTTAACGTTCCAGATTTCTTTGCCCGTTTCGTTGGCTTGTTGGAAGCCATTGCGTCGCTCCTTTTAATTTACAGTCTTCGCTATCCCGATACCTTCCTTGCCTGGTTTGCTTTAGCTTTTCTCTGGTGCGGAATGGGAGCAGCAATCTTCTTACATTCTCGGCAAAACAAAATGTCTTCGGCGTTTCCGCCTTTCTTTCTGCTCACTCTCCTTTCTATCGCCCTTGTCATCTCTTGATATGAGCCGGATCTGACATGCAAGATAGACAACTTGAAATTTTGCGCGCCATCGTCGAGGAGTACGTAGCCACTGAAGAGCCAGTCGGATCCAAAATCATTGCCGAACGTCATAGCTTGGGCGTCTCGCCGGCAACGATTCGTAATGAGATGGCAATTTTGGAAGAAGCCGGCCTCATCACTCAACCCCACACGAGTGCCGGGCGCATACCAACCAACCGCGGCTATCGTCTGTTCGTCGACAAGTTGGCCGATGTAAAACCACTTTCTAATCCGGAACGTCGAGCCATCGAATCTTTTCTTGAAGGCGCCTTGGATTTAGACGATATCGTGACTCGCACCGTTCGGCTTTTGGCTCAGATCACTAAGCAGGCAGCGGTTGTTCAATACCCTTCGCTTACTAAATCTCGCGTGCGCCACATGGAGCTCGTTTTGCTTCACCCTTCTCGGGCCATGCTGGTACTTATCACCGATTCTGGTCGAGTTGAACAACGTCTCATTGATTTACCTTTTGATATTGCAGAAGAGTCACTCTCCGAACTTCATAAACGCATAAACGGCGCCGTTCAAGGACACCCACTGTCTCGCGTGGCTTCTCAAGTTGATGGTTTGATTGCGGGCTTTGCCGCCCCCGAACGAGCATCAGTGGCCATTATCATCGCTACTCTGATCGAGGTTGCAGTCGAAAAACCTGAGGAGAAGGTCGCACTTGCAGGAACTGCCAATCTTGCCCGCTCGAACCAAGAGTTTCCTACGACGATTCACCCCATTCTCGAAGCGCTCGAGGAGCAAGTTGTGCTCCTCAGGTTGCTTTCAGATGCGGGCTCATCGGTTCAAGTTAGAATTGGCGACGAGCAGAACGAGCAAGGGCTCAAATCAACTTCCTTGGTCAGCATGGGTTATGGATCCTCCGATTCATCGCTTGGGGCGCTGGGAATTATCGGACCTACACGAATGGATTACGCGAGTTCTATGGCAGCAGTAAATGCAGTTGCGCGATATATCGGCCACTTTCTCAACGAGGCACATTGATGTCAGATCACTATCAAATTCTTGGGGTAGATCGAGATGCATCTTTCGATGAGATTAAGAAGTCCTACCGAAGATTGGCGCGCGAATACCACCCTGATGTGAACCCTGATCCAGAGACTCAAGAAAAATTTAAGCAGATTACTGCAGCTTATGAAGTCCTCAGCGATCCGGATAAGCGTCAAACCTACGATTTGGGTGGGGATCCCTATTCATCCCAATTCGGCGGAGGTAATTTTGGATTCGGCGACATCATGGATGCCTTCTTTGGGGGCGGACAATCTCGCGGTCCGCGGGCGCGAATGCGCGCCGGCCAGGATGCGCTCATCCGGGTGGAAGTCGATCTCTCCGAAGCTTGTTTCGGAACGACTCGCGAACTCAATGTCGAAACTGCAATCGCCTGCGAAAAGTGTCAGGGCTCGGGTTGCGCGAATGGCACTTCGCCTAAGACGTGCGAAATCTGTCGCGGCCGAGGAGAGGTTCAGCAAGTAACGAGATCTTTTATTGGCCAGGTGATGACCTCTCGGCCTTGTGCAAATTGCCAGGGTTACGGCAGCGTCATCGCCGATCCGTGTGGTGAATGTGCTGGAGATGGTCGAGTTCGTTCCAGACGTTCGATCACCGTGAAGATTCCAGCGGGAGTCGAAACTGGCAATCGCATCCAGATGTCTGGCCAGGGCGAAGTTGGTCCAGGCGGAGGACCTGCGGGCGATCTCTATGTTGAGATCGTGGAAAAACCTCATGAGCTTTTTATCCGCGATGGCTACAACTTGCATTTGTCGGTAAGCATCCCCATGACGACTGCAGTGCTCGGCGGAAAATTCTCGGCAACCACTCTTGATGGAGAGAATGAAGTTGTGATCAAAGCAGGATTTCAAAGTGGTCACACAGTGGTGCTGAAAGAGTTAGGAATAACTAAATTGCGCGGTCATGGTCGAGGTGACCTGATTGTGCATGTCGATGTTCAGATCCCAAACAAGCTGAATAAAGAGCAGGAAGAACTCATGCGCCAGTTGGCGAAGTTACGTTCGGAAACTTCCGATTCTGTCGAAATTCATCGCGTCGGCGAGAAGAACCACGAAGCCAGCTTCTTCGGCCGTTTTCGCGACGCCTTTTCAAGATAGCGCCATGCTTTCGCTCTTTTTTGTTCCCGAGGTACTTTCGCCTCAGACGGTCGTCACGGGCGAAGAAGCCAATCACATTCAAAAAGTCTTGCGAATGGCTGCCGGTGATGAATTGTTGCTGGCGGATGGGCACGGAGCGTGGGGGAGCGGCCGCATTTCTTCGCTTTCTAAAACTGAAGTTTTGGTAAACGTCGCCACAACTGGACATCAAGAACTTTCGAAACCTCGATTATCTGTAATCCAGGCACTCCCTAAGAGTGATCGAGTTAAAGAGACAGTCGAATTACTGACCGAAGCGGGCGTTGATCGGATAATCCCGTGGCAAGCGAGCAGATCAATTTCAAAGTTGCAGAATGATTCAATGGCGAAATGGCGACAAGGTGCATTCGCAGCGGCAAAACAATCACGCCGATTTTGCATTCCTGACATTGAATTTTCCTATGACGTTTCAGTCAATAACGGGGAAATTTTCAAGAATTCATTGATTCTCACCTGTCACGAATCAGCAAGTGCCAAACTTTCACAAGTCTTTTCCGATCCAATGCCAGACGCGCTGGAAGAAATCTTTGTTGTTATTGGCCCCGAAGGGGGGCTGACGGAGGAAGAAGTCGCCCATTTTCACGCTTTCGGGGCGCATACTGTTCGCTTAGGTGAACCGATCTTCCGATCGGCGCACGCGGGGGTGGCAGTACTTTCGGCAATTCAAGCCCTTATAGGACGTTGGTAATAGGCTCTCACAATGGACTGCCTCTTCTGTAAATTTGCTTCTGGTGAGATCGCCGTGAACAAGCTTTATTCCAGCGAACTTGTCTTCGCCATTGAAGATATCGCCCCGCAAGCACCGGTCCACCTTTTGATCATGCCCGTGCGCCATGTTGAAAACGCATCTGGGCTCGCCGAAGTCGACTCCAGAGCGCTCTCCGAACTTTTCGCCGTGGCCAAGGCATTTGCAAAAGAGCGCCAATTAACTGGGTATCGAATGGTCTTGAACACCGGTGAAAGTGCTGGCCAAAGTGTTTTTCACGCTCATTTGCACCTGTTGGGCGGCCGTCCGTTCGCATGGCCGCCCGGTTAAAAGTAGAATGTAAAGATATGGAGCCCGCGTTAATTTCCGTCCCCACTGCCATTCCCATGGTCGCTCTGGTCGGTCCACACGATGCTTACTTACGTATACTCGAAGTGACTTTCGCTCATCTCTCGATAACGGTACGTGGCAACGAAATCCATGCCGGTGGAGATCTCGCCGAGCTAACTCAATTCGAAGCCTTAATCAAGGAATTGTTGGTCTTGCTCCGAGCTGGTCAAAATCTTTCCGAAGAGATCTTGCATCGTTCCATCGCCATGATTCTGCACGAACCTACCGAACATCCCGCAGAAGTGCTTTCGCTCAATATCTTGAGCAATCGCGGCAAGATGATTCGTCCCAAAACTTCAAATCAAAAGCGTTATGTTGAGGCCATCGACCAGCACACGATTACATTCGGCGTTGGCCCTGCCGGTACCGGTAAAACATATTTAGCCATGGCGAAAGCAATTCAAGCGTTGCAATCCAAACAAGTGAATCGAATTATTTTGACTCGTCCTGCCGTAGAGGCCGGAGAGCGTTTGGGTTTCCTTCCTGGTACCTTGCAAGAAAAAATCGATCCGTACCTTCGCCCACTCTTTGACGCTTTGCATGACATGATTGATCAAGAGTCGATTCCAAAATTAATGCAAACCGGGATCATCGAAATTGCACCGCTGGCTTATATGCGGGGACGAACCTTGAATGACGCCTTTGTTATTTTGGACGAAGCACAAAACACTTCCGCCGAGCAGATGAAGATGTTTCTTACTCGGTTGGGCTTTGGCTCCAAAATGGTCATAACCGGTGATGTGACTCAAGTGGACCTTCCCAATGGAACTCCTTCGGGTCTACGGATCGTTCATGATATTTTGGATGGAGTCGAAGACATCTGCTTTATGCAGCTCTCTGCAGAAGATGTCGTCCGTAACCGATTGGTCGGTGAGATCGTAAGCGCCTACGGACGCTTTGATGAGAAAAGCCCAAGTCCTTTAAACTCAAGGAGTTTTCGATCTGGAACAGGTGATCGTTAACTTTGCCCATTGAGTTGGAAAATAGCTCCCAGTCTTCTTGTAACGAATCTGGGCTGGTTTCCCTTGCCGCTTTTGCACTCGTTGAGATGGGAGTCCATCCAGATTCTGAACTCAGCATTACTGTCGTCGACGAAGAAGAGATGTCTAGACTCCATGTGCAGTGGATGGATCTACCTGGCCCTACAGATGTGCTCTCTTTTCCGATGGATGAAGTAAAGCCATTTTCTTCCGCATCTGGACCAGCCATGGTTGGCGACATAGTTCTCTGTCCCGCGTTTGCCGCGAAGGCGGGCTTGAAACATTCATTAGATCATGAGCTCAATATTTTGACTGCGCACGGCGTCTTGCACCTTTTGGGCTTCGATCATGCCGAAAAGGATGAAGAAGTTGCTATGTTTGAACTACAAGAGCGGCTGGTACGGGATTGGGAATCTTCCACATGAACCTCGTAACTGTTCTCATAGTCATCCTTTTGTTGCTCTTTGCTGGCTTCCTTGCCGGAAGTGAATCTGCGCTCAATTCCATTTCCCGCGTCATAGTCGACGATTTAATCGAGAACAAACCCAAGCAAGCGCAACGATTGATGAAGGTCATTCAAGAGCCCTATCGCTATCTCAATGTGTTGCTGCTCGTTCGCAAAACCTGCGAACTGAGCGCGACGGTCCTTGCTGCCGATGCGTTTCTGGCAAACACGCATCATCATGCGGTGAGTTTGGTCCTCACTATTGCGGTCATGGTGACACTTTCTTATGTGGTTGTAGGAGTTGGCCCACGTACTTTGGGTAAACAGCACGCTATGTCGTGGGCTAGACCGGCAGCTATCGTGGCCGATTTTCTTGCCAAGATCCTCGGACCTCTCACCACTTTGCTCATCGCTATTGGCAATGCAATTACGCCCGGCCGCGGATTTCGAACTGGGCCTTTTTCGAGTGAGGCTGAACTTCGAGATCTGGTTGATCAGGCCAGCGAACGAGGTTTGGTTGAAGAATCAGAGCGCGAGATGATCCACTCGGTATTCGATCTCGGCGAAACTTTGGTTCGCGAACTCATGGTCCCACGCACCGATATGGTCTGGATCGAAGGCGGCAAGACATTGCGACAAGGTCTTTCTCTTGCATTGCGATCTGGCTTCACCCGAATTCCAGTGATTACAGAAAATCTCGATAATGTCATTGGAATTGCATATGTTAAGGATCTAGCTCGTCGAGTTCACGAGCACCATGAATCCGAACAAACCGAAAGCGTGGAAGCGCATCTGCGCCCCGCTACTTTTGTGCCTGAGACGAAGACCGCTGCTGATTTGCTGAAGGAAATGCAACGGGATCAAATCCATATGGCGATCGTCATTGACGAATATGGTGGTACTGCAGGCTTGATTACCATTGAGGATATTTTGGAAGAAATCGTTGGTGAAATTGCCGATGAATATGACAGCACCGAAGAGGAAGTCGAGTGGCTGGATAAAGATAAAGCGCGGATCTCAGCTCGCCTGCACGTTGAAGATTTTGCTGACGCGTTTGGTCTCGATCTTCCTGAAGAGGATCGAGAGGATGTCGATAGCGTCGGTGGGTTGCTGGCCAAACAATTAGGTCGAGTTCCGATTCCTGGCAGCACGATCTCGCTGGGTTCTTGGAAGTTAACTGCTGAGCGCCCCATTGGCCGTCGTCACCGCATTGGCACAGTTTTAGTAACCAGAATTAACGAAGAATCGGATTCCACTCGTGAGCAATAATCCTGAAGATGTAAAGCTGCAAGTTTTGGCCAACGCCACAATGTTGCGATCGGGTTCAGATTCTGCGGCAGGGCTGCGCGACACAACTGGGCGTACTTATGTGGCAATTCCTGTCAATTCTGGTGGCTTCAACGTCGACGCACTGCAAGCGGTGCTAGTAGTGGCCAAAGCGAGTCAGATTCAAGGTATCGAAGCTGTGACTGTCGCCGGCCTCAAGCCTTCGCCGGAGAGCATTGCTCTCATCAAGAGCGAATCGCCGTCGGCTCAAATTCTCTGGATCGATAGCGAAAACCAGCTCATTTCCCTTTAACGGTAGAGTTCGGCTCATGCGAATTGTGCGATTTAGCCCCTTGGAAAGTGCTCATTTGGGCTCCGATCCGCTCTTTGGTGTCCTCAATGACCAAGACAAGATCCTGGTCTTGAAAGGTGATCCCATCTATTCCGGCATCGTTCCCATGGAAAAAACCGTTGACCTCGATCATGTGCGCCTTTTGGCCCCAGTGATCCCGAGAAGCAAAGTCGTCTGCGTTGGCAAAAACTATGCAGATCATGCAGCTGAGATGGATTCAGCAGTCCCGGAAGAGCCCATCATTTTCATCAAGCCAAATACAACCGTCATAGGCCCACATGATGTCATTCAGTGGCCGCGGATGAGCGAAAGAGTCGATTTTGAAGGCGAACTCGCCATTGTCATCGGTCGTATTTGCAAAGAAGTCCCCGCTGCAAAATATCGCGACGTAATTTTTGGTTACACCATCGGCAACGATGTAACAGCTCGAGACTTACAGAAGAAGGATGGCCAGTGGAGTCGCGCTAAAGGTTTCGATACCTTCTGCCCTCTGGGACCTTGGATTGAAACTCATTTCGAACCCGGCGATCAAATGATCAGTACTGTGCTCAACGAGGAAGAGAAACAATCTTCCAAGCTCTCGGCCATGATCTTCAAGGTTCCGGAAATTATTGAATTCGTGACCTCCGTTATGACGTTGCTTCCAGGCGATGTTATTTTGACTGGTACGCCCGCTGGGATTGGTCCAATGTCGGCACATTCAGAAGTGACTGTCACTATTGAAGGAATCGGATCTTTGTCGAATAGGGTGTCATCTCGTGCCAACTAATAAAGAAGTTCGTGTTCGATTCGCTCCATCCCCAACGGGCGATCTGCACGTAGGAAATATCCGTACTGCGCTTTTTGACTGGGCTTACGCCCGCCACACGGGCGGAAAATTCATTTTCCGGATCGAAGACACTGATCGCGAGCGCGTCACCGATGAATATATCGCTGCTGCGCTAGACACTCTTCGCTGGTTAGGCCTGCAATGGGATGAGGGTCCTGAAGTGGGCGGCCCATATGGTCCATATATGCAGAGCCAACGCTTGGATATCTATGCGCAATGGGCGCAAAAGTTTCTAGATCAAGGCGATGCTTACTACTGCTATTGCAGTTCCGAAGAGTTAGAAGCGCGCCGTGAAGCTCAACGAGCTGCCAATGTGGCACCTGGATACGACGGCAAATGTCGCTCGATTTCACCCGATGAGCTTGCCACTTTCAAGGCCGAAGGTCGTAAGCCAGTGGTCCGAATGCGCATGCCGGAAGGTCAGACCACTTTTACCGATCTCATTCGCGGCGAGGTTAGTTTCGACCACAACTTCGTTCCGGACTTTGTGTTGGTCCGCGGGGATGGGTCGCCGCTCTACACACTTGCAGTTGCCGTTGATGATGTCATGATGAAGGTGTCGCACGTACTCCGTGGTGAAGACTTGCTCTCCTCTACGCCTCGTCAAATTCGCGTCTATCAAGCCATGGGGTTAACCGAAGATCAGTACCCAGAATTTGCTCACCTTCCCTTTGTTATGGGGCAAGACAATGCCAAACTCTCCAAGCGCAATGGTGAAGTTTCTATTGCATGGTATCGCGACGCCGGATATCTTCCGGAGGCAATCTGTAATTACTTAGCACTTTTGGGTTGGTCTCCCGGCGATGATCGAGAAGATGTATCTCGCGAAGAGATCGCCCAACTCTTTACCGTCGAACGAGTTCATAGTTCTCCCGCACGTTTTGATATGAAGAAACTTGAAGCCATCAATGGTGACAAAATTCGTGCACTTGATCTGGAAGATTTTCTCATCCGTGTTCTGCCCTTCTTACAACGGGATGGAATCATCTCTGGCACACCTGCCGAACTCGAAGTAGTGCGCCAAGCTCTTCCTTTGATTCAAGAGCGCATTGCTACATTGGCCGAAGTAACCCAGATGGTGAAATTCCTCTTTGTCGAAAACTTCACCGTAGATGCCGACTCGGCTCCCAAGATTGCCGATGAACAATCGCAAGCAGTTCTCAGCGCTGCGTTTGATTCGTTATCTGCCCTCAGCGAGTGGAACCACGACGCCATCGAAGCGGCACTTCGCGCAACCTTGATAGAAGGCTTGGGGCTAAAACCGCGCATTGCCTTTGGGGGAGTGCGCATCGCCATCACTGGAAGCCATATCTCACCGCCGCTCTTCGAATCTATGGAGCTGTTGGGACGCGAGCGAAGTTTGGCTCGGGTTAAGGCTTCGATCGCCTAATTCCCGTTCGAACCACCGCTTTTTTGGGGGTATCCTTAGCAACTGCGTTAATTGGGGTATGGGGTAATTGGCAGCCCAGCTGATTCTGGTTCAGCTTGTCTAGGTTCGAGTCCTGGTACCCCAGCGATCTATCTTGTTCTAGGAATGTTTTTCCCGCGTGAACCGGCTGTGGCCGGCTTATCTGGGTTGAAATGGCCCCGTCGTCTAGCGGCCTAGGACTCTGGCTTCTCAAGCCAGCTACGAGGGTTCGAATCCCTTCGGGGCTACTTTGTTGGGCTAATCATTGCTCTGACTAGGGCCGATTGGTGTTGGTTAGTTTCTTCCGGGCCTGCGCTTACCCGAGTTGTTTCGTTCTGTTGCTTTTGGATGACCCGGGTGAACCTGGTCAATGATGACTTTTCCAGAGCGGCGCTTTTGACCCTTTCCTGCGTCTTCCCTGATTACGAAATACCAGACCCTAGAGCCAGATCCGACGTCAATTTGCCATCGTTGAAGAGTCCTGCCCTCAAAAGTTCCGATACCAGTCTCTCCCCGTAACGGCTGCTGACGATCTCCGTCATCGTTTAGTGGGTCGGTGCTCAACTGATCGTATACACGTTGGCATTCTCCGCTGAACTGGTTGCAAAGTTCTTTCCAAGCGGCGGCTATTTTTTCTGACCGTGCGGACACCTCCCAATCTCCAGGTCTTGCTGGTCTGGTAACCAGTGTGGTTGTTGCCTCCTCTGGAGTACTCACTACTCAGGTCGAGCTAGGGCAACTTCGTTGTCCAAGCCACGGTCGGCATTTAAATAGGAAGCTAGTTCTGGATCGTGGACTATCTGAGCTGAGGCTTTCCAGCTAGATAAGAGTTTTTCCAATGGTCCATACCCACCCGTGGCGCGGCAGGCTTGGCTGGTAGCAAGAAGTGAATCTAAGAATGCTTCTTGATCAGAAGTTGAGAGCCAACCGATCCAGGGAAGAGTTTCAACGAAGACCGCTTGGCTCTCTTCGCGTAGCTCTTCATGCGCGAGCATCCGAGCCAGGGCGCGAGTTGTTATATCTAGACTCTCCCTAATTGAGTTCTCCCTGCTCTCGGTCACTAAAAGTAGGTCAGCCCCATCTCTGCGGTCTAAGAGAACGTCGCCGTGCTCTACCGCGGAGAGAACTTCTCCACTATTGCGGAGAAAGTGAGAGAAGGTGTGCTTGATGTCGCTCATAGGTATAATAGTGTCGTATGTAGTGTTGTAAGTCAAGCGATCCACTGCGCGGCTACTGAAGTTGGAGTTTTCAAGTTTTAGGTTGGAGTTAAGACCAAATGTGCCGCAAAATCCCTTGTCCAAGCAACGGTTAGCTAGTCACTTTGTTTTCGCTATATATTCCGTTAATCGGGCCGCAGTCGCCATGACGGATGCGGCATGAATGCGCCCTGGTTGGCGCCCCAAACGCTCCATCGGGCCGCTGATGCTTACTGCGGCAATGACTTTGTTATTAGGTCCGCGCACGGGGGCTGAGACAGATGCAACCCCGGCTTCACGCTCTCCGACGGATTGTGCCCAGCCACGACGCCTAACTGCTGACAAGCTGGCGGCAGTGAACTTGGCGTTGACCAAACCGCGATGCAGCCGATCGGGTTCTTCCCACGCCATCAATACTTGGGCCGCAGATCCAGCTTGCATGGTGAGAACAGTGCCCACGGGGACAGAATCTCTTAAACCGCTCAAACGTTCGGCAGTAGCCACACAGATACGTTGATCGCCTTGGCGGCGATAGAGCTGGGCGCTCTCACCGCTGGCATCGCGTAAGGCAGCCAGAGCGGGGGCGGCAATCGCCAGGAGGCGATCTTCACCGGCAGCAGCAGCCAATTCCGAAGAGCGTGCGCCTAAAACAAAGCGACCAGCAAAATCGCGAGACACAAGTCGATGAAATTCCAGCGCAACTGCCAGGCGGTGGGCGGTAGGCCGAGCAATTCCCGTGGCGGCTACAAGTTCAGAGAGAGAGTGCGGACCAGATTCGAGGGTTGCCAAAATGCGTACCGCTTTATCTAGTACGCCAACTCCGCTATTCTTCTTGTCCACAATCTAATACTGGCATCTTATCTAGTGAGACGCAAGTATTTGGTGGAAATGAAATTTCTGAGAAGACCTAAGCGAGAGCAGGAATGATTATGGGCAAAACCTTAGCCGAGAAAATCTGGGCTGATCACATTGTTAGCAGCAACCCTGGAGAACCAGATCTGCTTTATATTGATCTTCACTTGATTCATGAAGTGACTAGCCCGCAAGCATTTGACGGACTTCGCCTAGCAGGTCGAAAGGTGCGACGTCCTGATCTGACAATTGCAACAGAAGATCACAACGTGCCTACTCAAAATATCAATCTTCCCATTGCTGATCCTGTTTCGAAATTGCAGGTAGATACTCTTCGCGCCAATTGCGCTGAATTTGGCGTACGCATCCATTCATTAGGCGATGCCGAGCAAGGAATCGTCCACGTCGTTGGACCTCAACTTGGAATTACCCAACCAGGAATGACTATCGTCTGCGGGGATTCCCACACTTCCACCCATGGCGCTTTTGGTGCACTTGCATTTGGAATCGGTACCAGCGAAGTCGAACACGTGCTTGCAACTCAAACTCTTCCGCTGCTTCGCCCCAAGACAATGGCGATCAACGTGGAAGGCACTTTGCAACCTGGCGTGACAAGTAAAGACATTATCTTGGCTGTCATTGCTGAAATCGGAACTGGTGGCGGACAAGGTTTCGTATTGGAATACCGCGGCTCGGCTATTCGCGCACTTTCGATGGAAGGTCGTATGACTGTCTGCAATATGTCGATCGAGGCTGGCGCTCGTGCCGGATTGATCGCTCCTGATCAAACAACCTTCGATTATGTACACGAAAAACCACATGCACCGGAAGGTGCCGATTGGGATGCCGCTCTTGCATACTGGAGCACCTTGCATAGCGATGCTGATGCCGTCTTTGATAAAGAGATTTTCATTAACGCAGAGGAATTAGCTCCATTTGTTACCTGGGGTACTAACCCAGGACAAGGATTGCCACTGTCGGCCAATGTTCCAAACCCAGCTGATATCGCTGATCTTGAAGAACGTGGAGCCGCCGAGCGCGCACTTACCTACATGGGACTTGTCGCCGGAACTCCATTGAAGTCGATCAAGGTCGATACCGTCTTCCTTGGATCGTGCACTAACGGCCGCATTGAAGATTTACGAGCCGCTGCACAGGTACTTGAGGGAAAGAAGATTTCTCCTTCCCTGCGCATGTTGGTAGTTCCTGGATCTGCGCGAGTGCGCTTGCAGGCAGAGCAAGAAGGCTTGGATAAAGTTTTCATTGATGCTGGTGCTGAGTGGCGTAACGCAGGATGCTCTATGTGTCTGGGCATGAACCCAGATCAGCTTGCCCCACAAGAACGCTCAGCTTCTACCAGCAACCGCAATTTCGAGGGCCGCCAAGGCAAGGGTGGTCGCACCCACCTGGTTAGCCCACTTGTAGCCGCTGCCACCGCACTTCGTGGCACTTTGTCATCACCAGCAGATTTGTAAGGGGAGAAAAATGGAAAAATTTATCAAGCACACTGGAACTGTTCTGCCCCTGCGCCGCAGTAACGTCGACACTGACCAGATCATTCCGGCTGTGTACCTCAAGCGCGTGACCAAGAGTGGCTTTGAAGATGGCCTCTTTGGTGCTTGGCGCAATGATCCAGAATTCGTTCTCAACAAGCCTGAATTCGCAGGCGCAACCGTTCTGGTTGCAGGAGCAGATTTTGGTACCGGATCATCGCGCGAGCACGCTGTCTGGGCGCTGCAGAACTACGGCTTTAAAGTAGTTATCTCTAGCCGCTTTGCGGACATCTTCCGCGGAAACTCGCAGAAGGCCGGCTTGCTCACGGTGGTTCTGCCTCAGGAATCCGTAGAAGCTATCTGGGCTGCGGTAGAGGCTGATCCAAAGTTAGCGGTGAGCGTCGACCTCGAGAGCAAAACGGTGGTTTACGGCGTGACCTCAGTGTCATTCGCAATCGATGATTACACCCGTTGGCGCTTGATGGAGGGCCTTGATGACATCGGACTCACTTTAAAGAAGTTGGACGAAGTCTCTGCCTTTGAAGCAGAGCGCGCTAATTTCAAGCCTAAAACGCTACCAATTCGCTCCTAAAGCGGGGAAGTTCGCAAGAATATCTCGAACTCTCAACTTCCAATTTAGGGTTTAAGTGCGAAAAACCCTTGATTTTCACTGCTTTTTCTCTCGCGACACACCGATTTATATGTCGGTTGTTGCGCGGTGCGGTGCGTAGATTTCTTCTTACGTTAGACGAATGTCTAACATTTACGCGTAAATAAGGGGATTTAATGAACAAGGCCCAGTTCATCGCATTGCTGGCACCACATTTTGATAACAACAAGAAAGAGACAGCTCGCGCTGTAGACATCGTTTTTGACAGCATCGTTCGCACCATTTCCAAGGGCGAAGATGTAATGATCAATGATTTCGGCAAGTTCAAGAAGGTTGACCGCGCTGCTCGTAAAGGCCGCAACCCATTTACCGGCGAAACCATTCAGATCAAGGCCAGCAAGAAGGTTCGCTTCTTGCCAGCAAAGGCGCTCAAGGAAGTTATCTCCGGCGCGCGCAAGCTAGAAGCCGCTCCAAAGCCACCTGTAAAGGTTGTAGCCAAGCCTGTAGTCAAGGCAGCCGCCAAGAAAGCTCCTGCTAAGAAAGCTCCAGCCAAGAAGGTTGTCGCCAAGAAGGCCCCTGCTAAGAAAGCTCCAGCCAAGAAGGTTGTAGCCAAGAAGGCTCCTGCGAAGAAGGCACCTGCCAAGAAGGCTCCTGCTAAGAAAGTTGTAGCCAAGAAGAAGTAATTAAAAAGTAGTTTAAAAGTGGGGGCGCCAAAAGCGCCCCCACTTTTTATTGCGTAATAGCCTTCTCGCATGTCGGAGAATCTGGGTACGGACGTTAACCCAATTTACGCCCCGCCAACTGGACGACCGCTCGGGACCAACAAATACTTCTTTTTTGCCTCCCGCATCCTGCTCCCGCTCTTAGATATTTTGACTAAGCGCACTTGGATTGGTGGCACACATATTCCAAAATCTGGGCCGGTCATTGTGGTCTCCAATCACATCTCCTACGCCGATCCCCTGATTTTTACCCATTTCCTCTTTAAGAACGGGCGAGCGCCAAGGTTCTTAGGTAAAGCCTCAGTATTTAAGGTGCCGGTGATTGGCAAGATCATTGCGGGCTCAGGCCAGATACCAGTAGAGCGAGAGAGTTCCAACGCTTCTCAATCGCTACGTCATGCTTTAGCTTTTCTCAAGGCTGGTCATTGTCTTGGTGTCTACCCGGAAGGCACTTTAACTAGGGATGAAAATTATTGGCCAATGGTAGGAAAAACTGGAATTGCTCGGTTGGCCATACTTTCCGGAGCTTTGGTCATTCCCTGCGCACAATGGGGGGCGCAAGAATTGCTGCCTGCTTACTCCAAGCGTCCGGTTTTATGGCGCCGAACTCCGGTGACTGTCGTTGCTGGCCCCGCTTTGGATTTCTCCAGGTGGAAGGGCAAAGCCGAAGACCAGGTGGCTCTTGTGGAAGCCACGGCTTATGTGATGGACACTTTGACCAAGATGCTTGAACAAATACGTGGTGAAGCGGCACCAGCTATTAGATTCGACCCTCACTCCTCAGACTTGCCGCGCACCGGCAATTATAAGAAAAGGAAGAACATTTGAGCAGGGTTTCAGTTTTAGGTACCGGTTCTTGGGGTACAACCATGGCTCAAATTCTCTGTGATGCCAATCAAGATGTTCTTCTGTGGGGCCGCAATTCCGCCGTGGTTGATGAAATTAATAAATCAAACACTAATGAGAAATTTTTGCCCGGTATCGGGTTGCCAGCCAGTTTGCGCTCTACGACCGATATTTCAGAGGCATTTGATTTTGGTCACTCAGTGGTCTTGGCCGTTCCAGCCCAAACACTGCGCGAGAATTTGCACGAGTGGAAGTCGTTGATTCCAGTTGATCTTCCGATTATCAGCACGCTCAAAGGAATAGAAGCTGACACACATTTGCGTATGACCGAAGTCGTGGATGAAATCCTGGGTGGTAGCAACGACCGGATGGGATTGATTACGGGGCCAAATTTGGCGGGGGAACTTTCGTTGCGTCAACCAGCCGGCGCAGTTGCCGCATCTGAAAATCCTCAGGTTGTGGATCTCATTGTTGATCTCTTCACGACACCTTACTTTCGGGTTTATCCCTCTTCGGACTTGGTTGGGTGCGAACTTGCAGGCGCGGCCAAGAGCGTCATCGCACTAGCCGTTGGAATGGCGCTGGGTCTTGATTTGGGAGAGAACACGCAAGCGATGGTCATAACCCGAGGTTTGAGTGAAGTGGCTCGCTTTGGTGGTGCTTATGGCGCGAATCCACTCACCTTTTTGGGCTTGGCAGGTATGGGAGATTTGGTAGCAAGTTGTGGATCGGCGCTTTCTCGAAATCGAACATTCGGTGAAATTTTAGGTCAGACTGGTTCCATTGAATCGGCGCGTCAAGTGGTGTCAAAAACAGTAGAAGGCGTGGCATCAGCTGGAGCAATTCTCGAGTTAGCACACCGAGTTGGGGTCGAAGTACCTATTATTGAAGCCGTGTCCGATGTCGTCAGCGGTGCTCTATCGCCCACTCAAGCCATTGATCGGTTGATGACCGTCAGCATGAGAGCGGAGATCTAGATGTCCACCACAATAAAGGTAGGCATTCTCTGTGGTGGCCAGAGCAGCGAGCACGAGATTTCGTGCATTTCTGCCAATGGAGTTCTGGAAGCGATTGATCGCGAAAAATATGAACCGGTTTTAATAGGAATTACTAAAAGCGGACGTTGGGTGCTCCCCGCCGCGGATATTTCTCTCACCATTGTCGAAGGCAGATTGCCGGTAATACCGGAAGATTCACCCGCGATCTCTACGGATGTGCAAGGTTTTAGCTTCAACGGTCAACCACTCAATCTAGAAGTTATTTTTCCAGTCCTTCATGGCCCTTATGGCGAAGATGGCACAGTACAAGGGATGTTGGAAATGGCCGGCCTTGCTTACGTTGGTTCTGGAGTCTTGGCAAGTTCGGTGGCCATGGACAAATCATTTGCTAAACCCATTTTTGCAGCGCACGGACTAAAGGTCGCAGAGGGTTTGGTGATTCATGACAGAGATTGGAATTCCGACGAGCGCGAAGCAATCCTCCAGCGCGCGAGCAATTTAACTTTTCCGTTGTTCGTAAAGCCGGCGAGAAGTGGCTCAAGTCGCGGAACGTCAAAGGTAAAAGAGTTCAGCGAACTTGTTGTGGCTATCGATTTTGCCTTCGAATTCGATACTAAGGTGATGATTGAAGTAGGCATCATTGGTAAAGAAATTGAATGTGCTGTCCTGCAACGACATGGCGTTGCACATGCTTCGCCAGTTGGTGAAATTGTTATTTTGGGCGATCACGAGTTTTATGATTTCGAGGCAAAGTACCTCGATGATTCAACCAGAGTCGATTTTCCGACCGATTTACCACCTGGTATTTCCGAGGAAATACGTGAATCCGCTATTCAGGCATTTAACGCTTTAGGTTGCGAAGGCTTGGCCCGCGTTGATTTCTTTTACTCCACCACCGGCCAAATCATCATTAATGAAATAAATACCATGCCCGGATTTACGGCGACATCGGTGTACCCCAAATTGTGGGCACATGCAGGATTGAACTACACCGACCTCATTGGAAAATTACTGGAGGCAGCCTTAACCCGCAGCCGAGATGTGACTCGATAGAACGTATTTAGTAGCTAGTGACCGGACAGGTCAGAGTGCGAGTTATTCCAGGAACAACCTGCACCTTGGACAAAATGACGCGTCCGAAATCTTCCATGCTAGGAGCTTCGGCACGCATGATGACGTCGTACGGTCCGGTGACGCCTTCGGCAAGAGTTACGCCGGAGATAGCTGATACTGCCTTCGCAACGCTTGAAGCCTTGCCAACTTCAGTTTGAATGAGGATGTATGCCTGAACTGACATCGTGAGCTCCTTTAAAGTTTTCTTGTTGGCCCGGCGGGTCGTGCCCCAGGTTCCAACAATGGCCTCCGCTGCGCTGCGGCTGAGTAGGCTTCTAGGCTACCGCCTCCGGCAAAGTTTAGGGAACGAGTATTTTGGCCACTTCATCACCAGAAAGGAGCGCGCGAGATGGCTACTGAAGCCGAACTGATCGCCGCTCTCTCCACCATTTTTTCCGAGCATCCTGGTCCAGGAGTTGAAATTGGTATCGGGGATGATGGCGCAGTCCTGCTTCCGCCGAGCACCAAACAAATCGCGGTAGCGGATATGGCGGTAGAGGGCGTTCACTTTCGACGTGACTGGAGTTCTCTCACCCAGATCGGCGCGAAAATTACCACAGCCAATGTGGCCGATATCTTGGCGATGGGGGCCAAGCCGACATACTTATTGGTGACCGCAGGTTTACCTGCAGATTTTTCCGTGGCCGAGATGATCGAACTTGCTCAAGGGATTCGCAATGAGGCAGATCGGGTCGGAGCCACTGTTGTTGGAGGAGACCTATCCGTTTCACCTGTGATGGTCATTTCGATAATGGCGCTTGGAGAAAGTGAATCGCCGATATTGAGATCGGGCGCCAAAGTTGGCGATATGGTTTTTGTGTCTGCTCTGCCCGGTTGGTCTGCAGCCGGACTTGCCTGCTTAACGGCCGGCGCATCTGACGCGAAAGCTGTGGCGGCACATCTCAAGCCCACAGTTGATTATGCACTCGCTCGCCAACTTGCCGCGGCCGGCATTAATTCGCTCTGCGACATCAGCGATGGCTTAATTTCTGAAGCCCACCATTTGTCGGATGCATCGCAGGTCAGATTTGTACTGGAGCCCGACTTTCTTTCTGCTAGCCCCGAATTCGCCGAACTGTCGGTGTTAGCGCTGAAGTTAGGGACCGACGTTTGGCGCTGGATATGCGGCGGCGGCGAGGATCATCTCTTTTTAGGAACAACATCAGATCCATCTGTTTTGCCCAGTGAGGTCATGGTTATTGGCCGCGTGGTTTCTGGCAGGGGAGTAGAACTTGTTGGAAAATCAGAATTTGAAAAAGTGGGATACAGCCACTTTCAAGCAGTTGTTAGCGAGTTACCTTTCCGGCCTTAAGGCAGGAAGAGCAGACATTTTGACGCTTGGGTGTACCAGCTACGAGGGTGCGAACTCGCTGAATATTTGGATTCCAGCGTCGACGAGTCTTACGCATTGAGTGGGAGACGTTATTGCCGAAGCTAGGTCCCTTGCCGCAGATATCGCAGTTTGAAGCCACGGTTAAACTCCCTAAAAGTTAGAAATGGATTTCTAGAACTGCCGAAGATTACCGCTTTGCAGTGTAAAAAGGCTAATCCAGATTGCCGCCCTTCGCCCTCACAGCGCGACCCGCGCATTTGAGCGTAAAAAGAGCTCACTAAAGCGGGAAGATAGCCTCGTGGCCAATCTGGAGACCAAACTCAAGGCAGTTGTCGGGGACCGTACGGCAGCCGCTTTGGCCACGGGCTTTGGCATGGAGACGGTCGAGGATTTACTGCGTCATTACCCGCGGAGGTACGTCGTGCGGGGCGAACTCTCCGATATCTCTGCCCTGGTCGAAGGCGATGAAGTCACCGTCCTGGCCGAAATCGATGCCGTTGGAGTGCGGCGGGTTAATGGCCGAAACTTGCTGGAAGTAACGGTCACGGATGGAACCTCCAAACTCTCCCTGACTTTCTTCAACCAAGCCTGGCGTCAGAAAGAATTGAGCGCCGGCCGCACTGGGCTCTTTGCCGGCAAGATCGGGGTCTTTAAAGGCAAGCGGCAATTGACCCACCCTGATTACCAGATGGTTCCCGATGGTGATGATGTGGATGCTGCCATCGCCGACTTTGCTGGAAAGTACTTGCCGGTTTACCCCGCAACTTCGAAATTGCCTTCTTGGAAAATCAGCCAATGCGTCGCGCTCGCCTTGGATTCTTTGGATGAGGTCGATGAGTATCTTCCAGAAGAAATACTGATCACCAATAAATTTCCTACCAAATTACAAGCTCTTCGATACATCCACCAGCCCGAAGATCTCGATCAAGTTGCGCTCGCGCAAGAACGACTGACTTTCGACGAAGCGCTGTTATTGCAGTTGATCTTGGTGCAACGTCGTGCCGAGATTGGCGCCTTGGCCGCGACACCTCGGAAAATTTCACAAGGCGGACTAGTCGCTGAATTCGAATCGCAATTACCTTTCACTTATACGCAAGGTCAACGCGAGGTTGCACATGAGATCGAAGAAGATATGAAGCGACCTCATCCGATGCATCGACTTTTGCAAGGCGAAGTCGGATCCGGAAAAACTGTCCTAGCGCTCAGAGCCATGTTGACCGTCATTGAATCTGGCGGACAAGCAGCCCTTTTGGCTCCCACCGAAGTTCTGGCACAGCAACATATGAAAACCATCGCCAAAATTCTGGGTCCACTCGCACTCGCCGGAACTTTGCAGGGCAACGGCAAAGGTACGCAACTGACTTTGCTTACCGGCTCACTCAGTGCGACCGCAAAAAGGGAAGCTCTGGGAAAAATTGCGTCCGGTGAGGCGGGCATTGTTATTGGCACGCATGCACTCTTGAGCCAGGGCGTTGAGTTTCACGACCTGGCTCTTGTTGTCATAGACGAGCAGCATCGATTCGGTGTCGAGCAACGTGATGCACTTCGAAGCAAAGCTAAATTGCCACCCCATTTGCTTGTCATGACTGCTACGCCAATTCCCCGAACCGTAGCGATGACAATTTTTGGAGATCTCGATATTTCCACACTTCGTGAATTGCCAGCGGGACGCTCTCCCATTAAGACTCACGTAGTTTCGCTAGCTCAAAAACCCAGATACTTGGAGAGAGCATGGGAGCGCATTCGCGAAGAAGTGACTGCAGGGCACCAGGCGTACATAGTTGCGCCGAGAATTTTCGGTGACGTGGAAGGAACCCCCAGCAACATAAACGAACGCGATCGAGCCATGGCCAAATTGATGGGGGAGACGTTGGATGAGGAGGAACTAGAAGGCTCCGCGGGAATGAGCGCGGTCGATGACCTGGCTCCTGAGCTTGCTACTGGTCCGCTCAAGGGCATCACACTGGCGGTGTTGCACGGTCAGCTTTCGTCAACAGATAAAGAAGAGACGATGGTTGCATTTGCCAAGAACGAAATTTCTGTGTTGGTCGCGACGACCGTCATTGAAGTAGGTGTCGATGTGCCCAATGCATCGATGATGGTCATCATGGATGCAGATCGATTTGGCGTCTCCCAATTACATCAGCTGCGCGGCCGCGTTGGACGAGGTGGAGTTGCTGGACTTTGCCTACTCGTCAGCAAGGCCGATCCAGACTCACTTGCCATGGACCGTCTTACGGCCGTAGCGAGTACTCTCGATGGTTTCGAACTCTCACGCATCGATTTAGATCAACGACGAGAGGGCGATGTTCTCGGCAAAGCCCAATCTGGCAGTCGATCCCACCTTCGGCTTCTGCGAGTACTTCGGGATGAACCCATCATAGAAAAGGCGCGATCAGCCGCTACAGCGCTCATTGCTCAGGATTCAACGCTTCATACCTGGCCGCATTTAGCCCACGAAGTTGAAATACTTCGGCAGGAAGAGAGTTCGCAGTTCGTCGACAAAGGATAGCCATTCACCATTAGCCACAAGGAGAATTCACATGAGAGTTATTGCGGGAAGGTACAAAGGTAAAACTTTGGTCTCTCCACCGGATCGGACTCGGCCTACCTCAGATCGCGCACGTGAAGGACTCTTCTCATCGTTGGAATCTGCATTTGGAAGCATGGAGGGTCTCAATTTTCTAGATCTCTTTGCAGGTTCTGGGGCCGTAGGTATCGAAGCCTTCTCTCGAGGCGCTGCGCTCGTGCATTCGGTAGAAAAAGATGCCATTGCTTGGGAAACTGTGACGAAGAATTTTGGATTGCTTAAAGGCGCTGATCGAAATTTCCATATTTACAAAATGAGTGCCACCGCATTTGTAGAAATGAATCAGAGTAATTCTTATGACATTATCTTTATGGACCCGCCGTACGAAGTTCCCAATGAAATCATCGAAAAGATGCTCGCAGATGTAGCTCTCAATAAATTTCTCGCGCCGAATGGAATGATTGCTATTGAGCGTGCTGCAAAAGCCAACCCATTTACTTGGCCAGCGCCATTTGCTCTCGAGAAAATTCGATCTTATGGGCAGGGGAGTATCTTCTACGGAGGCTATTCTGCTAGCGTTTTGCCGTGAGAAGAGTCGTGTGTCCAGGATCCTTTGACCCGATTACCTTCGGCCATCTAGATATTATCGAACGGGCTAGTTCACTTTTTGATGAAGTCGTTGTTGCAGTCCTAGTGAACAAGACCAAAAAGTCACTCTTTACAGTAGGTGAGCGCATCTCGATGATCCGTGAGGTGACGACAAAATATCCCAATGTAGTTGTGGACTCCTGGTCGGGTTTGCTCGTCGATTATTGCAAAAAGAATTCAATCCCTATTATTGTAAAAGGTCTTCGAGCAGTGACCGACTTTGACTACGAACTTCAGATGTCTCAGATAAATTTGCAACTTCAAGGCGTCGAAACTCTCTTCATGTCGACTGCCCCTGCGCACTCCTTCCTCTCCTCGTCTTTGGTTAAAGAAGTGGCAAGTTATGGTGGCGATGTTTCAAGTTATGTACCGTCGGTTCTGCTCGAACGATTGCAGCAGAGACTGGATTTACAACAAAATTCATAAATGTAGATGAGATTCAAGAATCATGAGTCTCCTTAAGTAAAGAGGTAAATAAATGGATGCAATCGAGAGAGTGCAATCGGCGATCACTATGGTCGAAGAAGCCCGATCGGTTCCGCTTTCGGCAAGTTGCGTCGTTCATCGAGGCGAACTTCTTGAAATTTTAGAGCAAGCTCGCCAATCTTTTCCCAGCGATTTCGATCAGGCTGGTCAAATTCTTTTGCAACAAGATCAAATCTTGGAGGAAGCTCGCGTCAGCGCTGATCAACTAATTGCTCTCGCCCGCGAAGAGGTAGCGCAGATGGTCGAACAAACTGAAATTGTTTCGGCAGCGCGTAAAGAAGCTCAACGCATTCTGGATGAAGTTGAAGCCGAAGCCAAGAAAGAGCGCGAAGAGATCGAGGCTTACATCGATTCTCGACTGGCGACACTTGAAGTGATTCTCAATAAGACACTCGAGGTGGTTAATCGCGGTCGCGATAAATTAGGCGGATTAGAAGAGAAACACGCGCTTTCTGAATTGGCCGAATGATGGCTTTTAACCCGTTTCTTTTTAATACCCACGATTTGCCGCGCCGGCCAGGCGAGATGCGCGAGTACTTTCTAGAAATTGATGATCATGACCCTATGGGTTTTGATGTCATTTCGATTCCTGATTACGAGCCGATTGATATCGAACTCAAACTGGAGTCGGTCTCTGACGGAATTTTGGTGACGGCCGCCATCCAAGCCGAAGCGGTGGGTGAGTGCACGCGTTGCCTGGATCCTGTTGAATTTAGTATCGATGAGAGCTTTCAAGAGCTCTTTGAATATGAAGTCGATTATCGCCAGCAGCCCAAGAAGAAAAAGGGTGAACCGGCAGATGATGGTTTAGAGGAGACGGCCGATGAGGTCAAGCAGATGGTAGGGGAAATGATCGATCTCGAACCCTCGGTGCGCGATGCCATCATTCTCAACCTGCCTATCAATCCGCTCTGCGACCCCGATTGCCCGGGACTATGTCCTGATTGCGGCATTAAGTGGACCTTGCTGCCTGAGGAGCACGCCCACGTCGCCGCCGATATCCGTTGGGCCGGCTTAGAGGGCTGGAAGAGCCCCGAGGCATAAGTTTTATGATCTTTTCCGCTTCGTTTTGTCTTTAGACCAGCTTTGGGGGATACTTCTCCTCTCGCAAGACTTATTCTGACGTGCGTCAGAACCGGTGCTCTAGGGCGCCGATTGGAAAACCCAAGAGAAGGGGTTAATCGTGCCAGTTCCAAAGCGAAAGATGTCCCGTTCTCGCACCCGCCATCGCCGTAGCTCGTGGAAAACCACACCAGCTCCACTAGCGCCATGTGGCCAGTGCCAACAACCAAAGTTGCAACACGCTGCTTGCCCAACCTGCGGTACTTATAACCGTCGACAGGTTCTCGAGGTCTGATCTGTACTCTCGCCTAACCGACCTACTCGGTATTTCGGTTAAGGATGAGTTGCTTGAACTTGCACTCACCCATCGTTCTTTTGCCTACGAATCTGGTGGCCTGCCAACGAACGAACGTCTGGAATTTCTCGGCGACAGCGTTCTGGGTCTCGTCGTTACCGAAGAGCTTTATGCGGCCTTTCCACAGTTAGATGAATCCCGACTTTCACCCTTGAGGTCTGGTGTTGTAAATATGCGCGCCCTGGCAGATATTGCTCGCCAATTAAATTTAGGTGAGTTTTTGCGCATTGGAAAAGGCGAAGAGAGCACTGGCGGGCGCGATAAGAATTCCATTTTGGCCGACTCGCTCGAGGCTCTCATCGGAGCCATCTACATCGAGCATGGCATTGCCAAGGCCAGCGAAATTGTTTTGACATGGGTCCGTCCGGTTATTACATCGGCACATAATTTGGGCATTGGTCTAGATGCTAAAACTGCCCTACAAGAGCTAGCTGCAGCCAGGAGCCTTACGCCGCCGGAATATGAAATCACCGAATCCGGTCCAGATCATGACAAACGATTTACTGCTTCGGCCATTCTTTCGGGTGAGAAATATCCCCTAGGCGATGGAAAAAGCAAGCGCGAAGCCGAGCAAATGGCGGCGCGATTGGCGTACGAAGCCATCATCACCAAAAAATAGGGGTAGGTTTTCCCCGTGTATTTGAAGAGCATGACCCTCAAGGGCTTCAAATCCTTCGCCTCAGCAACCAGTCTCAACTTTGAGCCTGGGATTACTTGTGTCGTGGGACCAAATGGCTCGGGTAAGAGCAACGTCGTTGACGCCTTGTCTTGGGTTATGGGCGAGCAAGGTGCAAAATCCTTGCGTGGTGGGAAGATGGAAGATGTCATCTTTGCGGGCACCAGTGGTCGTGCGCCTTTGGGTCGCGCCGAAGTCTCTGTAACAATCGATAACACCTCCGGCACGTTGCCGATTGAGTTCTCGGAAGTAACCATCACTCGTATTCTGTTCCGCAATGGTTCCAGCGAGTACCAACTCAATGGCGACACGACCCGCCTGCTTGATATTCAAGAATTGCTCAGTGATAGCGGCATCGGTCGCGAAATGCACGTCATCGTTGGTCAAGGTCAGCTCGATGCCATTTTGTTGGCTAACCCGGAAGAGCGCCGCGCCTTTATCGAAGAAGCAGCTGGCGTGCTCAAGCACCGTAAGCGTAAAGAAAAAGCGCTGCGCAAGCTCGATTCGATGCAAGCAAATCTCTCGCGAATTCAAGACTTGACGGTTGAACTCCGGCGCCAACTTAAGCCTTTAGGCAAGCAGGCCGAAGTCGCCCGTAAAGCCTCGACGATTCAATCTGATGTCCGCGATTCCCGTTTGCGTCTCTTAGCCGATGATTTAATTCAGTTTCGATCCACACTTGATGCCGAAGTTGCCGACGAAACTGCATTGCGTATTCGCCGCGATGAAGTCGAAGGTTCACTCAACGAATCGCGCGCTCGCGAAGAAGAACTCGATCGAGTTACGGCTGAAGAGAACCCACTCCTAGTTCGAGCACAGGAGAACTATTACAAACTCACCGCTCAACGGGAGAAATTCCGAGGAATTCAAAATCTGGCATCCGAGCGCGCCCGCTTTCTCTCAGAGGAGAGCGAGGATGCTCGAGCCACCAGCCGAGATCCTGATGCCATGGAGGCCGAAGCCGTTGTACTTCGAGGTGAAGAGTCTGGTCTGCGCCTAGAACTTACCTCTGCCCAAAGCGATCTTGCAGCCGTCTCTGAAGTATTGCGAAATCTGGAAGCAAGTTTGGCTTTAGAAGAGAACAGCGTTTCTGCAGCGCTTCGAGCCATTGCAGATCAGCGCGAAGGAACTGCCAGGCAGGAAGGTCATATCAACGGCCTGAAATCTCGTATCGATGCAACTAACGCCGAAATCACCCGTCTCACCAAGTCTCGCGATGATGCGGCACTTCGCCTGAAAACTTTCCAAGAAGAATTTGCACTGCTTGAAACTGAGATCGCCAGCCTTGATGCTAATGAGCCCGATCTAGATAGCCAATTCGAAACTGCTAAAACTGCTCTTCATCAAGCACAAGGTAGCCACTCCGAGTTATTGGAAAGTGCTCAACTAACTGAACGGACTCGCTCTGGTTTTGAAGCCCGACTAGCTGCTCTCCAAGAGAGTTTGGTTCATCGAGATGGCTCGTCGGCTGTTCTTTCCGGTCGTGGTGGTGTGCGAGTTCGTGGCCGGCTAGCCACGTTGCTGACCGTTTCCGACGGTTGGGAAGCAGCGGCAGCTGCTGCCTTTGGCCCCCTTGCCGATTCCATCGTGGTTGAAGATATGTCTTCAGCCGTCTCCGCGCTCACCTTATTGAAGAGTGAATCTGCCGGACAGTCTGAACTCTTAGTTGTAGATAGATCTGATGCAGGTCGTGGAATAAATCTGCCAGCAGGTTTTGAATCACTTGCCTCCAAAATCAATGGCGGAGAGATCGCATCAGTGGTCGATCAACTTCTCGAGAAGTACGTAGCCGTGGATTCTTTGCTCGATGCCGAAAGGTTGATCGCATCCCACCCACATCTCATCGCGGTCACTCGCGACGGTGACGTCATTTCTCGGCTTCGTGTTCGCGGCGGTTCGGCACAACAAAATTCGGCAATTGAAATTAGTGCGCTCCTCGAGAAGACCAAGAGCGAATTGGCCGACATTGTTGCTGCCAGCGAGCGAATTAAATTCGAACTCGTTCGCTCTGACGAACTGCTCTCTTCGCGCAAAAATGAGTACGAACTTCATTTAGCCAAACTCAATGAGTCCGATGCCAAGATGTCTGGCTTAGCCGAGCAAATGGCGGTCGCAGGTCAGAATGTAAAGAGCGCCCAAGCGGAGGTAGATCGAGCGGTTGCATCGTTGGAAGAAGCTTCCCATCAACGCATTTCGGATGAACAAGATCTTGCCGCAGCTCTCACCCAATTCGAA
The DNA here is from genome assembly GCA_947371865.1 of Actinomycetota bacterium. Classification (GTDB taxonomy): domain Bacteria; phylum Actinomycetota; class Actinomycetes; order Nanopelagicales; family Nanopelagicaceae; genus CAIMZW01. Next base: position 50,267 of record CANBRH010000001.1, on the reverse strand, counting down.
TCTCATCAAGAACCTGCCGAACCAGACTTAACGCACCTTGAGGATCTTCGCTCTCAAGTCTCGGCTGCCAGATCGCATGAAGTTGAAGCTCGGTTGCACCTACGTACTTTGGAAGAGCGCCTCACCGCCGTTGGCCAACGCGCACGAACCTTGGAAGAGAGCGCAAAGAACGAGCGCGAGGCAGCCTCCCGCGCCATCGTCCGCCGCGAACAACGAAACATTGCATCGGTAACTGCGCAGAATATTGCCGACACTGCCTACGAAGCGCTTATTCAAATTGAATCATCGATTTCTAGAGCTGCAACCGAACGTGAACGTTTGGAAGTTGCCAGATCATCTCGTGAAGGTGAAATCCTGGCTATCCGCGGCCGTAGCCGCGAGCTTTCGCTCGAACTTGATCAACTTACTTCTAGCGTGCATAAAGATGAGATTGCTCGTGCCGAGCAACGCATGCGCATCGAGCAACTCGAGAGCAAAGCGATCGAAGAGCTCGGAGTCGACGTAGCCACATTGGTAAGTGAATACGGTCCACAGAACGATGTCCCAACCTTTGTTGAAGATTCCGAAGGCAATTTTGTCCCTGGTGATTTGATCCCTTATCGCCGTGATCAACAAGAAAAGCGTCTGGCAACGGCCGAACGTTCGCTCAATATGTTGGGCAAAATCAATCCGCTTGCACTCGAGGAGTACACAGCATTAGAAGAGCGCTTACGTTATCTGGCTGAGCAACTAGAAGACCTGAAGAAGACCAGACGCGACCTACTTGAAATAATTAAAGAAGTTGATGAAAAAGTTCAGCAGATCTTCTTTGAGGCTTACACAGATACAGCCCGCGAATTTGAGGCCATTTTTGCTCGTCTCTTTCCTGGCGGAGATGGACGTCTGATTCTCACCAATCCTGATGACATTATGACTTCTGGTGTCGATGTTGAAGCCCGGCCACCAGGAAAGCGCATCAAGCGTCTTTCTCTTCTCTCCGGAGGCGAACGTTCCCTCGTTGCCGTAGCCCTCTTGGTTGCGATCTTTAAAGCCCGTCCAAGTCCGTTCTATGTAATGGATGAAGTCGAAGCCGCGTTGGATGACACAAACCTAGGTCGCCTTCTCGGGGTATTTGAAGAGTTGCGCGAGAAATCTCAACTCATCATTATTACTCACCAGAAGCGCACTATGGAGATTGCCGATGCGTTGTATGGCGTGACAATGCGTGGCGATGGCGTCAGTGAAGTAATTTCACAGCGCCTCCGCGAAGTTGAAGTTTCTTCATAGTTTGCCACTTGGCCGATGGCGCTCTTCTCTAAACTTTTTGCGAAAATTCGCAGCGGATCTCTCTCTTCACAAGATTGGTTAGAGCTCGAACGTTCGCTGATTGAGTCAGACCTGGGAGCACGTTCAGCCCACGAAGTAATTGAACTCGCCAAGAAAGTAAAGGGAGAGTCGTTAGAGGATTCGGTCACTGAAATTTTGGAGACTTGGCTCAGCGCTCAGGACCGCACCATAGCCAATGCCCCTGACCGAACTACGACTATTTTGGTAGTGGGTGTCAACGGAACGGGAAAAACGACTTCAGTTGCAAAACTCGCTCAACTTCTACATTCACGCGGATCTTCCGTGATGGTTGCTGCTGCCGATACCTTTCGCGCTGCCGCTATCGAGCAATTGCAAACTTGGGGTGGGCGGATTGGTATTCCGGTAGTTGCTGGTAAAGCACAGGGAGACCCGGCATCAGTTGCCTTCGATGCGATATCGCAAGCGATATCAAGCAATTCAAATTATTTGATCATAGATACTGCAGGCCGCCTACATACCAAGTCGGGTTTAATGGATGAACTAGAAAAAATTCGTCGAGTTGTGGAAAAAATTTCACCCATTGATGAGGTGTTGTTGGTCGTCGATGCCACCACCGGACAAAACGGAATTACCCAGGCAAAAACTTTCGCGGAAAAACTTCATGTCACTGGTCTCATCGCTACCAAAATGGATGGTTCGACCAAGGGTGGAATAGCTCTGGCCATCGAGCGCGAAACTGGCCTGCCCGTGAAGTTTGTCGGCACGGGCGAAGGGATCGGCGATCTCCAGGTTTTTGACTCCAAGCGCTACCTTCACGGGCTGATATCTGACTAGTTTGGGTTCTCGCCACAAAAAAACGGACATTTCCGCCTTTTTCGAAACCTTTTTGTAACACAAACGGGGTTAACGTCACTTCACCGTAACCAATCTAGGCACTTGGCCGTAACCCTCGTAGGTCAATCTTGCGCTCTCTCAGCGTGGAGATCGAGGTTCGTCGTTTCGTTGCACGTTTCGTTGCAAATTTGAGTGTTCGAGATTGGGAGATCACATGCATTTTGATACTGGAGATACCGCTTGGATTTTGGTGGCATCCGCATTGGTATTACTAATGACTCCGGGCCTGGCTTTCTTTTATGGCGGCATGGTTCGTGGCAAGAACGTCCTAGGAATGCTGGCTCAGAACTTTGTAACTATGGGAATTGTTAGCGTCCTGTGGATTACTGGTGTTTATAGCCTGGCATTCAATGGAAAAGGAAAATGGATTGGCGATCTTCACCAATTCGGCTTAAATCATATTTGGCAACAGGCGACCGGCTTTGAAGCGCTGACCATTCCTCCTTTGGTGTTCTGTGCATTCCAGCTTATGTTCGCAATTATTACGCCAGCTCTTATTACTGGCGGTTCCGCTGATCGTATGAAGTTCAGCGCGTGGATCATCTTTTCAGCTCTCTGGTTGGTCATCGTTTATGCCCCAGTCGCTCACTGGGTCTTCTCCCCAAGCGGTTGGCTCTTCAAACTCGGAGCGGAAGACTTTGCTGGTGGAACTGTGGTTCACGCCAATGCCGGTGCTGCTGCACTCGCTCTCGTTTTAGTTTTGGGCAAGCGCAAAGGTTGGCCAAAAGAGAGAATGCGTCCACACAATGTTCCGTTCGTACTTCTCGGAGCTGGACTTCTGTGGTTTGGTTGGTTCGGTTTTAACGCTGGATCTGCACTAGGCGCTAACACTCTTTCCGCATTCGCTTTCGTCAACACCAACACTGCAACTGGTGCCGCTCTCCTTGCTTGGATTCTTACCGAGAAGATTCGTGATGGTCATGCCACCACTCTTGGTGCTGCTTCGGGTGCTGTCGCTGGTCTCGTTGCAATTACTCCGGCTTGTGGATTCGTCAGCCCCATGGGTTCGATCGCGATCGGTATTGCTGCTGGAGTTATCTGCTGCCTCGCAACTGGTTTGAAGACCAAGCTCGGCTTCGATGATGCCCTTGATGTCGTCGGTGTTCACCTTATCGGTGGTATCGCTGGCGCCCTTCTTATTGGCTTCTTCGGAACCAAGCTCACCAACTCAGCAGGTGCAAATGGACTCTTCTACAAGGGTGGTTCCACACTCCTTCAACATCAGGCCGTTGCAGTCCTTGCAGTCGTTGCTTACTCCTTCATCGTGACATACATCTTGGCCAAGGTGCTCGACTTGATTATGGGTCTGCGCATCTCTGAAGAAGATGAAGTCGCTGGTTTGGACTTGTCACAACACGCTGAAACAGCGTACGAAAACTCATCCTTTAGCGATGGTTCTCGTTTCATTACTTCACAACAGTCAGCAAAGTAGGGGGAAAAATGAAACTCATTACAGCGATCATCAAGCCTTTTAAACTCGATGATGTCAAGAGCGCCCTACAAGCTTTTGGAATCACGGGAATGACCGTCTCTGAAGCTAGCGGCTTTGGTCGCCAGCGTGGTCACACTGAGGTATATCGCGGTGCTGAATACACCGTCGATCTTGTCCCGAAGGTACGTTTGGAGGTCCTCGTTGACTCTCCAGAAGCTGATGCGGTCATAGACGTTATCGTCAAAGCCGCTTCAACCGGATCCATCGGTGACGGCAAAGTTTGGTCAACGCCAGTTGATCATGTTGTCCGCGTTCGGACTGGGGAACGTGGCGTAGACGCTATCTAGGCATCTGCATCCTAAGTAAGAACTGCACGAAACTGATTAGCCTAACTTTCGCAACAAGTAAGAGATTACTGGTTGGGGAAGTTAGGCTTTATCAATGGGTACCCGAGAGAGACGAGAACGATCTGATGTAGCAGATCGCGATCTCTCTCTTCTTTTTTTTCAAGCCGAAAAAGATTTCCCCAGCATGGCCGGCCTTACCGCTCTAGCAGCAGTGGGTGGCTATGGTCGGGGCGAACTATCACCCGGTTCGGATTTAGATATTCTCTTACTTCACGATGGGTCAGCTCCAACAGAATCATTAACTGATTTTGTTAATGCCCTGCTTTATCCACTCTGGAGCGGGAGCCGATCGATAGATCACTCAGTGCGCACACGCGCTCAAACGCGCGAAACCGCACAGTCAGATATTCGGGTCGCCACGGGATTGCTCGATATTAGACATATTGTTGGAAAGATCGATCTTGTAGAAACTGTTGCCGGTGATGCGAGGGAAGATTGGCGCAAGAATGTCAAACGCAATTGGCCAATGATTGTCGCCGCCATTTCAGAGCGTGCAGAGAAATCTGGTGAGTTAGCTTTCTTGCTAGAACCCGATTTAAAGGAGTCTCGTGGTGGTTTGCGTGATATCAACGCCCTTCGAGCTATCTCTTTAATCGGAACCGTACCCGTGGCGCTTGATCGCCTCGCAGCTGCGGAATCTCTTTTAGCCAATACTCGGGATGCGCTCCATCAATCATCAGGGCGTAATCGAGATCAGTTGCTCCTGGCCGAGCAAGACAAGGTTGCGGCACTTTTGAGTTTTTCCGACGCTGATGAATTGATGTCCGAAGTCGCCAAGGCGGCTAGGGCAGTTGATTACGTCATGGATCTGACGATTCATCGTTTTGAAAATACTAAAAAGGGCTCATGGTTTGCCAAGAAGAAGAATGAATCTATAGGGCGCGGACTTCGGGTGGAGAATGAAGAGGTTTCGATCGCACCGGAGGAAGTTGAAGAAGGTGATTTCGGGTTAGGACTTCGCGCTGCGGCCGCTGCGGTACAAAGAGGATTGCCACTTTCGATTGATGCCTGTATTTATCTGGCGGAACATTTTGTTCCCATTCCTACGCCATGGCCGAGACAGTGTCGTGAAGATTTGGTGGCGCTTATAGGCGCGGGGGAGTCAACTATTCGGGTATGGGAAGCGCTGGATCAAGAAGGTTTGATCGAGAAGTGGATTCCAGAGTGGTCGCATGTGCGTTTTTTGCCCCAGCGAAATGTGCTTCATCGCCACACTGTTGATCGCCACATGTTGGAGACGTCAGTTAGGGCCACTCATCTCATTCGCCAAGTTCATCGTCCGGATTTACTGCTTGTTGCTGCCGCATTCCACGATGTGGGTAAAGGTTTTCAGGATCTCGATCATTCTGAATATGGCGAGAAGTTAATGGCCACTTTGGCGCATCGAATTGGTTTCTCCGAAGAGGATTGCCAAACACTTGCACTGCTGGTTCGTCAACATCTCTTGCTTTCTGCTGTTGCCACACGTCGAGACTTAGATGATCCGCAAACCATTTCCTTTGTGGTGGAGCAGGTTCAAGATCCCGAGACATTGGAGCTTTTGCATGCCCTCAGCATCGCCGACGGTGAAGCTACTGGTCGTGCAGCTTGGAGTGAATGGAAGGCAAAACTTGTGGCCGATTTGGCACGGCGGACCTTGGCTTCTATGTCCGGCTTTGAACCCGCAGCTCAACTAGAGCTCTCATCCGAACAATTGCAAAAATGTGAAGAAGGAGCACTTTGGATCGAAATAACTGCGCGAGAGAGTAATTTTGAGATTGAAATCATTGCCCCTGATCAGGTGGGGTTGCTTTCTATCGTTGCTGGAGTATTGAGTATTTCTCGTATGGATGTTCGATCGGCGCGAACTCGCTCCCATGGAGATTCCGCCGTCATGAAATGGATCGTCTCGCTGGATGCACATGCACAAGTGCCAACATCAGAGGCGCTCCGAACCACGCTCGTGAAAGCGCTGCAAGGCGAGATTGATCTCAGCACCAGAATTGATGAGCGCATCCGCCTGTATAAAAAGTATCCAGGCATTCCAGTGGCGCCACCTGTGGTTTCAGCCAGTAATGACACAGCAACCGACGCAACTCTCTTAGAAGTGCGGATGCACGATCGCCCAGGTGTGCTCTTCGCCGTCAGCAAGGCAGTAACACGGTTTGGAGTCGACATTCGTGCTGCCATTGTGGCGACCTTAGGAGCTGAGGCTTTTGACACCTTGTATTTAACTGAAGCCACAGGCGGCGCCTTATCCGAAGAACGGGCCGTCCTCCTTGCTAGTCAGGTCGAGAAGTTGCTTCTCACTCAGTAATTCTGGGGCAGTACGATACCGACATGTTTGATTCACTCTCGTCGAAATTTTCCAGTGCCTTTGCCTCCTTGCGGAAAAAAGGCAGAATTAAATCTGGGGATTTAACTGAAATCCTTGATGAAATTCGCTTGGCGCTTCTTGATTCAGATGTAGCATTGGAGGTCGCGGACTCCTTTATCGAGAGAATCAACGCGCGAACTGCCAATTCACTTGATGAGATAAACCGTGGCATTAATCCATCGCAAGCGGTTTTCGATATCGTTCATGAAGAACTTGTCGCCATTCTTGGTGGTACGGCGCGCAGAATTCGTTACGCAAAAGTTGCTCCCACCGTTATTTTGCTTACTGGTCTTCAAGGAGCCGGAAAGACTTCCTTAGCCGGAAAGCTAGCCAAGTACCTAAAAGATCAAGGCAATACTCCGATCTTGGTGGCCTCGGATTTACAACGGCCTAATGCGGTTACCCAACTTCAAGTTGTTGGTGAATCCGTCGGTGTTCCTGTATTTGCTCCCGAACCAGGAAATGGAATCGGCGATCCGGTCAAGGTTGCGAAATCTGGTCTGGCTTTTGCTAAAGATAAACAGCACAACATTGTGATTGTAGATACCGCCGGTCGGCTGGGCGTGGACGCCGAACTCATGGCGCAGGCCAGGAATATCCGCGATGCAGTAAATCCAGACGAAGTACTTTTTGTTGTCGATGCCATGATCGGTCAAGATGCCGTCAAGACAGCGCAAGCATTCTTGGATGGCGTTGGCTTTGATGCTGTGGTTCTCACCAAATTAGATGGGGATGCTCGAGGTGGCGCCGCACTTTCCATTACTGAAATAACCGGTCGCCCCATTATGTTTGCCGCTACTGGCGAAAAAGTTGGCGACTTCGATCTCTTCTATCCCGATCGAATGGCCTCCCGTATTCTGGGATTGGGCGATGTTCAAACTTTGGCCGAGCAGGCTAAGAAAGCCTTTGATGGCGAAAGCGCCGCCAAACTAGAGGAGAAATTTGCCAGTGGCGATTCCTTCACCCTCGACGACTTTCTTTCTCAGCTTGAAGCTATGAAAAAGATGGGTTCGATGACCAAGTTGCTGGGAATGTTGCCAGGAATGAATTCCGGGGCAATGAAGAAGCAGCTCGACAATTTTGATGAGAGTGAATTGGTACGAACTCAAGCGATTGTGCAATCCATGACTCCAGCAGAACGCACTGATCCCAAGATTTTGAATGGCAGCAGACGGGTTCGGATCGCTCACGGCAGCGGCCGCCAGGTGTCGGAGGTAAATTCGCTGGTCGAGCGTTTCACTCAGGCTCAAAAAGTCATGAAGCAGATGCGTAACGGAGGCGGTCTTCCAGCCGGAATGGCGCTGCCACCAGGAATGGCGTTGCCACCAGGGGCTGGAAAGGCTCCTGGTGGGCAAAAGCCCCCCAAAAAGAAATCTCGCTCGGGAAATCCAGCTAAAAGGGCGGCTTCGAGCTAGAAATTTGGGTTTGCCACCTACTTGCTGGCAAGATTAGCCCCCTGCTTAAGGGCCCTCTACCCCTTAGCAATCATGTCCAAATAGGACTGCTGAAATGGCGACGCTCCCACTGTCGTTATGGAGGATCGGTCCGATGAAAACAAGGAGAACGCCCTAGTGGCTGTAAAGATTAAATTGATGCGTCTCGGAAAGATTCGCACCCCGCACTACCGCATCGTCGTCGCTGATTCCCGCACCGCTCGAAATGGTCGCGCAATCGAAGAGATCGGTCGCTATTCGCCCGTGTCAGAGCCTTCACTCATCGAAGTTAACTCCGATCGCGCGCAATACTGGCTTGGCGTTGGAGCACTTCCCACTGAAGCAGTAGAGGCAATTTTCAAAATCACTGGCGACTGGCAGAAGCACAAAGGTTTGCCTGGCACCGAAGGAACTCTTCGCGTCGCAGCCGAGAAGCCACATAAGCGTCTTGCTTATGAAGCTGCCGTCAAAGAAGCCATGGATGAGCCAAAAGAAGGCGCAACTACTTTGAAAAAGAAGGCCGCCGACAAACTTGCTGCTAAGAATGCACCTGTTGTTGAAGAAGCCGTTGTTGAAGAAGCAGTGGCCGCTGAAGTTGTCGCAGAAGAAGCTGCAGCTGACGTTGTAGCCGAAGAAAGCGCAGCCGAATAACCATGATCGATGAGGCTCTAGAACACCTCGTCAAGGGGATCGTCGATAATCCCGAGGATGTCGTCATCACCGAAAAAACTCATCGCCGGGGCACGACTCTTGAAGTTCGTGTTAACCCTGATGATATTGGCAAGGTGATTGGTCGCAATGGACGTACCGCTCGCGCGCTACGTACTGTCGTCAGTGCAATTGCTGGTCGATCAATTCGAGTTGATCTCATCGAGGCCGACGAGGCTCGTTAATTGTGCTCCTCGTCGTAGGCCGTATTGGCCGCGCACATGGAGTACTCGGTGAAGCGACTATTGAAGTTCGCACTGATTCACCGGAAGAACGATTTGCTCTGGGTTCGGTACTAGTTACCGACCCCAGCAATCGTGGTCCGCTCACCATAACTTCCGCTCGAGTACATAATGGAATACTTCTCCTCGGTTTTCAGGGTGTGAACGATCGCAACCAAGTCGAAAACTTGCGAGACACAATCTTGTATGCCGATGTTGATGTCAACGCTGCAGGTGTCGATGAAGATGATTTTCATGTTCTGCAACTCATTGACTGTGATGTCATCACAGATGCCGGAATCGAACTCGGGAAAGTCACCGACGTCATCGCTCTTCCGGGGCAGGACCTGCTCTCCATTGCCGGCAAGAACGGCGAGATCCTTATTCCTTTTGTCTATGAGCTAGTTCCGGAAGTCGATGTCGCAAATAAGCGCATCACTGTCATCCCGCCGGAAGGTTTGATCGATGGTGAATAAATTGAAAATCGATGTAGTAACCATTTTTCCGGATTACGTTGTAATGCCACTTGCTCAGTCCCTTATTGGAAAGGCTGGTCAATCTGGATTAGTTGAGATCACCGCCAACGATCTTCGAGATTTCACATCGGATGCGCACCGAACCGTCGATGACACTCCGTATGGCGGAGGCGCGGGAATGGTGATGATGCCAACCGTATGGGGCGATGCCATCGACTCCATCTCCAACGCCACCAGTGCTGCCGTTCATGAATTGATCATTCTGACTCCGGCCGGGGAATTATTTTCGCAATCCATGGCTCAAGAACTCTCCTTATCCGAACATCTCATTTTTGCCTGTGGCCGTTATGAAGGCATAGATCAACGCGTAACCGACCATTATCGAACTCGACCAGAATTTCGCGTTCGCGAAGTCTCGATCGGAAACTACGTACTCAATGGTGGGGAAGCGGCAGCCTTGGTGATGATTGAAGCCATCGTGCGCTTAGTTCCTGGGGTTATTGGCAACCCCGAATCACTGGCCGAGGAATCCCACTCCATCGCCGCAGATGCCCAAGATGAGGTGCTCTTGGAATATCCCATCTACACCAAACCTTCGAAATGGCGGGGTCTGTCAGTTCCTGCGATCCTTACATCGGGCAACCATGGCCTTATAGCCACGTGGCGCCGCGAGCAAGCGATCTCACGCACAGAGCAAATTCGTCCCAAAACTCGCGAGTAATACCCGCTCGTGAGGTACCGTGTGCGCCTAGTAAGTGCAAGAAGATGAAATCGGAGTATTAATGTCAGAAGCCGCTAAGGCAGTTCAATCTCGACTCATTCGAGATCTTGAACCAGTTGTTGCCGTGGAGTTTGATCGCCACCTCAACACCACCAAGGATTGGTATCCCCACGAGTACGTTCCATGGAGCGAAGGCCGCAATTTTCCCGGTCCACTCAACGGTGATGCTTGGGAGGCCAAGGATTCTAAACTTACTTCTATTGCTCAAGACTCACTTATTCTAAATTTGTTGACTGAAGATAACTTGCCGAGTTATCACACCGAGATCGCCCTCTCCATGGCTCGTGACGGCGCCTGGAATTCATGGATCAATCGCTGGACAGCGGAAGAAGCTCGTCACAGCATCGTTCTCCGCGATTACTTGATGGCTACGCGCGGTGTAAATCCGAATGAATTAGAGGATCTGCGCATGGCCCACATGCAGGTTGGATACGAGACTCCGTACGAAACCGATATGTTGCATACCGTTTCCTACGTAACGTTCCAAGAGTTGGCTACGCGTATTTCTCATCGCAATACTGGCAAGATTTCCAACGATCCCATCTGCGAAGGAATGTTGGCGCGGGTGGCTCTGGATGAGAACTTACACATGCTCTTTTATCGCAACCTGCTGGGCGCGGCTCTAGAACTTGAACCAAATGCGGCGATGCGAGCAATTACTGATGTTGTTACCAATTTTCAGATGCCGGGTGCAGGGATGCCCGGTTGGGGGCGTAAATCTGTTCAGATTGCCCTGGCCGGTATTTATGACCTGCAACTTCATTTAGAAGACGTTGTTAATCCGGTTTTGCGTGCTTGGAATATCTTCGGCCTAGAAACTCTTTCCGGTGATGGTCAGGCAGCTCGAGACGAATTAGCTCTTTGGCTGGAACAGGCAGCAGCAGATGTCTCCCAATTCACCGAGAAGCGAGATTCGCACTTCGAACGCCTTGTCGCCCGAGGTCAAGAACCGATTCGACTTCAGCCCTAGAGGGCTAATTCACAGCAGATTTTGACCCTAGCCCCCGCTTCAGCGTCACGATATGGGGAATAATCCCGACACGCCGAACGTTAATTAGGCAGATGCGAGCCTTTTAGGGGAGTATCCGCCCCGACGCAAGGTTTTCTACGCCGCAGAGTCCGAGCCGATCTCGAACTCAGTTGTAAACCTAGTTTTAACTATTTTTAGAGGAGGTGCCATGGCTACCGATTACGACACCCCCAGAAAAACTGATGAAGAATTACATGAGGAATCGTTAGAAGAACTCAAAGCACGTCGCGCTGACGCGCAATCAGGTCAAGTTGATATCGATGAAGAAGATGCCGCCGAAAATCTAGAACTTCCGGGAGCAGATCTTTCGGGCGAAGAACTCACGGTTCGAGTCGTTCCAAAACAAAATGATGAGTTCACGTGTTCGCGCTGCTTCTTGGTTCATCATGTCACTCAACTATCACGTGGCGAAGGTGCAAAAGCGGTCTGTAAAGATTGCGACTAGTTTAATTTTTTTAGGACTGCCTCAGGGCTGATGCCATCTTCTCTGGGTGGCGAGTACTAATCAGCCAGTAGGGCGTACTATCTCTCGGATCATCAATCTCAAGTTTTAGCCCTTTGGTTACCCAGAATCTAATAGCTAAAAAACTTGCTGGATCAGCATGAGGTCCACGAACTGTGCGAAGTTCGGCACCGTCAAGCTCGATCACGTTCGCAATAAATCTGGTTTCAATTTTCGCTCTACCTGCAAAGAGCCAGCCATCATTGACGCGAAGGATGAGCGCGCTCTTGATATAAAAAACGATGAGCAGCGCCAACTCAACAAGTGAGACCTCCGTTGCCGGTGTGGTACCTAATGCAGCCCATACGGCCAACGAGAGCGAACCAAGAAGAAAGGCGAAAAAGAACCATAGCCAGAGCGGCCAACGGATCTTCTCGTCATACCGGGGGAGTGCCACGGGCTTAAGTTACTTGAAAAGCCATTGAAGTATTACCCTTAGAGCATGTCACGAGTGCCAAGTACGATCGCACCTGAAGGTTCAGAGATTCCTCCGCGCCATGCTAAGGCGCCCTTGCCTGGTTCAAAGATCCCTTCCCACTTTGGTCACTGTTTTGGTTGTGGTGACTTACATCCAACTGGCTTGCATCTTGTGGCACACGCGGGCGAAGGTCAAAATCTCACCGCCGTATTTACAGTCACTGAAAACCATCAAGGCGCCCCAGGACTTGCCCACGGTGGTCTACTTTCGTTGGCATTTGATGAAGCGCTAGGAAAATTAATGTGGCTGATTCGTTCACCAGCTGTTACTGCGCGTCTGGAAACCGATTTTATTCTGCCTGTACCTATGGGCTCAACGTTGCATATATCGGCAGAGATCACTGGCCAGGTCAATCGAAAGGTCTACACCGCAGCAGTAGGTCGTTTGAACGCTCCCGACGGCCCCATTGCTGTTCGAGCAGCCGCGCTTTTTGTCATCGTGCCCATGAAACACTTTATGGAAAATGCTCCGAAAGAATACTTGGCGCATGTGACTGCTCATCCCGAACTCCTGGCCTTTGTCGATCCCGACTTCGAAATCAATCCGTAATGGTGCAAGTTCTCATTACCCGATCGGATGAATCAGTTCCACTACCTTTTTATGCAAAAGGCGGGGATGCCGGCGCAGATCTCACCTCGCGAGTGGAAATAACCCTCCAACCGGGAGAGCGCGCACTCGTTCCTACTGGTTTATCGATTGCACTTCCAGATGGTTATGCCGCTTTTGTTCATCCGCGATCTGGTTTGGCCATTAAACACGGCGTCTCCATGGTTAATACGCCCGGAACAGTAGATGCTGGGTTTCGTGGAGAGCTACAAATCATTTTAATAAATCACGATCCCTCGGAAGCAATAACGTTCCACAAAGGTGATCGAATCGCACAATTGGTGATTCAAAAAGTTGAGCGCGCCGATTTTGTTGAAGTGGAATATCTGCCTGGTTCCGAACGTGGTCTTGGTGGCTTTGGCTCGACGGGGAGAAGTGTGTGAGTTACGAAGGACACGAAGCAGATAAAGCAAAAATTATCGGTGCCCTAGGCGGGACACGTGGGCTCATCGACTCTGGACTTCCCAGTCTCCTCTTTCTCATTACCTTCAACCTCTCGCATAATCTCAATGATGCATTGGTGTCGGCACTAATTCTCTCTGCCGTCTTAACTCTGCTTCGGTTGGTTAAGCGCGAAACGCTGCAACATGCAATTTCCGGTCTCGTGGGCATTGCGATCTGTGCCTTGCTATCTAGGCACACTGGCAAAGCGGCAGATTTTTACTTGCCGGGGCTGATTACCAATGCCGTATATGCCGCACTTTATTCGGTGCTCAATTTGGCGGGGTGGCCGCTGCTGGGGCTGATGTTGGGACCGCTTCTTGGCGAGAATCTCCTGTGGCGCAAAGATCTCCCACGTAAGCGAGCATATGTTCGGGCTGGATGGCTCTGGGTGGGGCTTTTTGTATCACGATTGATCGTGCAATATCCGCTCTACAAGACTGGAAATATCACCGCCTTGGGTACGGCACGTTTGGCCATGGGTTATCCACTCTTTATTGCGGCTGGCTGGGGCACCTGGCTGATATTACGAAAAATTCCGACAACAAAAATAGAAGAGCCAGAAGTTAGCTAATAAAGCAGGCCTTTAACTTATCTTCGGCATCAGAGGTGGCAACGAATAGAAGTTCGTCGCCGGCGGCAAACATGTCGTGCTGTTGTGGAGAAATCACGCGACCGTCTCGAACAATCGCAGCAAGTGATGCGCCTTCAGGTAATGGGATTTCTTGAACCGTACGGCCAACGACTGGCGCCATGTCGGGGAGAGTGATCTCAACGAGATTAGCCTCACCTTTTCTAATCGAAAAGAGTCTGACAACATCGCCGACGCTGACGGCTTCCTCAACCAAGGCAGAGATGATGCGTGGTGTCGACACCGCGACGTCAACGCCCCATGAGTTATCAAATAACCATTCATTCTTTGGATGATTAACGCGCGCAACAACACGTGGAACTCCGTACTCGCTCTTGGCTAGAAGAGAGGCCACAAGGTTAACTTTGTCATCTCCGGTCGCGGCGATCATGACTTGGCAGGTGTCGAGTTTTGCATTATCCAATGCCGTTATTTCGCAAGCGTCGGCCATCAACCATTCGGCGCTAGGGACGCTCTCCATTTTAAGAGCCTTGGGATCGCGATCAATAAGAAGTACATGGTGGCCATTCTCAATGAGTTCGCGAGCAATAGCGCGTCCTACATTTCCGGCTCCGGCGATAGCAATGCGCATTAGATCTCCTCGGGAGATTTAGAGAGTGCGAGTTCGACTTGAGCAATTTCGCTCTCGGCAACCATGACGTGAACCAGGTCGCCCTCTTGAAGAACGGTATGTTCATTGGGAACGAGGCCTTCGCCGAGTCTGGTGATGAAAGCGACCCGGGCTTTGGTTGATGTCTCAATCAGGTGAGCAGGGTTACCGAACCAGCCAGCATGTAAATGGACTTCGCACAACTGAATCGTTCCGCTGGCATCACGCCATTCAGAACGCGAACCTTCCGGAGCTAGGCGGCGCATAATTTGATCTGTAGTCCAGAGAACCGTGGCCACGGTCGGGATGCCTAAGCGCTGGTAAATTTCGGCTCTGGCGGGATCGTAAATACGAGCCACAACATTGGCTACGCCATAAGTTTCACGGGCCACTCGAGCGGCCAAGATATTTGAATTATCGCCATTTGAAACTGCTGCGAAAGCATCAGCATGTTCGATACCTGCTTCTAACAAAGTATCCCGATCAAAGCCCACACCTGCGACGGTGCGACCATTGAAGTCGGCGCCCAGGCGTCTAAATGCCTCGCGATTTTGGTCGATTACTGCGACTGTGTGGCCCGCAGCTTCAAGGTCTTTAGCAAGACCCGAGCCAACTCGACCGCAACCCATGATGACTACGTGCACGGGAGAGAACTTACACCCTTAGGCTCTGCACTATGAATGAAGAGCAGACCCCCGTTTCGACTCTAGAAGTTGGCCAAATTTTGACGCTAGAAATTGGCCCAGTCGCCCATGGCGGTCACTTCATCGCTCGCCACGAAGGCAGGGTGATCTTCGTCCGCCATGCCCTCTCGGGAGAGTCCGCAAAAGTTCTGATCACCCAAGTAACCTCCAAGATTTGCCGAGGAGATGCCATTGAGATTCTCCAGCCCTCGGTTCATCGAGTTGTTGCGCCGTGTCCTTACTCGGGATCCGGTGGCTGTGGTGGCTGCGACTTCCAGCACATTGACGTTGCGCATCAGCGAACCTTGAAAGCTGAGATTATTCGCGAACAATTTTCCCGATTGGCAAAAATTGATCTCGAAGTATCCGTTGTTGGCGTTTCCCCGGAGAGTGGTCTGGAATGGCGAACTCGTATGGATTTTGCGGTCTCACCAGTTGGGAAAATTGGTCTCTTCGGTTCACGAAGTAATGAGGTAGTAGAAATTGAAGATTGCCTTATTGCCGTCCCAGAAATGAATATTGCTTCATTAGCTTCTCGAAAATGGGGCGGGGATCAACGTCTGGAAGTGGCAGTTTCCAGCACCGGCCAAGTGAATGTCGCTCGTGGCGGGCGTTCCATTTCTGGACCAACTCGACTCGTCGAAAAAGTCGGCTCACACGAATACACCATCTCGCCACAGAGTTTTTGGCAGAGTCATATCAATGCACCAGCTACATTGATGCGCGCAGTCGTAGATCAACTGGATCTTCAATACGGTGAGCACGTTTGCGACTTATACGGTGGGGTTGGGCTTTTTACCGCCGAGCTGGCACGAATTGTCGGAAGTTCTGGAAAAGTCCATTTGATTGAAAGTGATCGCAAGGCAATTTCCGACGCTGAGAAAATTTTCGCTGATCGCAAGAATGTCGTGATACATAACGGCACAGTCGAGAGCCAATTGCCAAAGATCTCGAAAGTTGACTCGATATTGCTAGATCCACCCCGAACCGGCGCAGGTGAGATGGTCGTCACGTCGATTCTGAGGATTAAACCTCGGACGATCGTCTACGTCTCATGCGACCCGGCATCGTTGGCACGCGATGCCAAGTTCTTGGTAGATGGCGGCTATCAAATCGACCACATAGTGGGATTTGACCTCTTCCCTATGACTCAGCACGTAGAAACTGTCGTGAAATTTAGTCGAAAAAACTGAGTCGGACTAGAATGGGCTCTATCAAAAGAGCCTTAAGAATGAATAATTCTAGAATGACAGGGTGGATGACGAGAAAATATGAGTAAAAATTCCTTCAATTCAAAGACCACATTAAATTCCGGCGGAAAAGCCTACGAAATATTCGACATTTCAGGACTTGAAGGATCAGCAACTCTTCCCTTCAGTCTCAAAGTACTACTTGAAAATTTATTGCGCACTGAAGATGGCGCCAATATCACTGCTGAACAGATCAAAGCATTGGCATCGTGGAATCCAGATGCCGAACCCGATACTGAAATTCAATTTACGCCAGCCCGCGTCATCATGCAGGATTTTACTGGCGTTCCCTGCATCGTCGACTTGGCTACGATGCGCGAGGCAATTGCAGATCTAGGTGGCGACCCCACAAAAGTAAATCCACTTGCTCCAGCAGAACTCGTGATTGACCACTCGGTTATTGCTGATGTGTTCGGCACAAAGACTTCTTTTGAAGAGAACACTGATATTGAATACCAACGAAATCGCGAGCGTTATCGCTTTCTTCGATGGGGCCAAGGCGCTTTCGATGAGTTTAAAGTCGTTCCGCCCGGAACTGGCATTGTTCACCAAGTAAATATTGAATACCTCGCACGCGTAGTCATGACCCGTGTTGTTGATGGCGAACTTCGCGCCTACCCGGATACCGTGGTCGGTACCGATTCGCACACCACTATGGTCAACGGACTTGGCGTGCTCGGTTGGGGAGTCGGTGGCATCGAAGCAGAAGCTGCTCTTCTGGGCCAGCCAGTATCGATGTTGATTCCACGAGTAGTCGGGTTCAAACTCAACGGTCAGATGCCGATTGGCACAACTGCCACCGACTTAGTTCTGACAATTACAGAAATGTTGCGCAAGCACGGAGTTGTCGGCAAGTTTGTAGAATTTTATGGCCCAGGCGTTTCGGCACTTCCTATGGCTAATCGCGCCACGATCGGAAATATGTCACCTGAATACGGATCGACATGCGCAATCTTCCCGATTGATGAAGAGACACTTAAGTATCTTTCCCTGACCGGCCGTTCTGAAATCGAACTCGAGCTTGTCGAGAAGTATGCAAAGAAGATTGGCCTCTGGCACAACCCAGATCACGAGCCTCGCTTCTCTGAAAAACTCGAGCTTGATCTAGCAACGGTTGTACCTTCGATCGCCGGACCAAAGCGGCCACAAGATCGCATCTCTTTATCTGCAGCAAAAGGCTCGTACGAAAAGATTTCACCAACTTATTTCTCGGAGAAGACTGCTCGAGAGGCAATACCTGTCTCCGTTAACGGCAAACCGACTTCGGTGCAGAATGGCGCGGTAGTGATCGCTTCGATCACATCCTGTACTAATACCTCTAATCCTTCGGTCATGATCGGCGCGGCTTTGCTCGCTAAAAAAGCGGTTGAGAAGGGTTTGCATAGCAAGCCTTGGGTCAAGACCACTCTCGCTCCCGGGTCCAAAGTTGTAACCGATTACTACGATCGTGCTGGGCTAACCACCTACATGGAGCAGCTTGGATTCAACTTGGTGGGGTATGGCTGCGTTACCTGTATTGGTAACTCCGGTCCGCTTCCCATCGAAATCAGCAAAGCCATTAATGAAAATGACTTGGCTGTTACCGCCGTTCTTTCAGGTAATCGAAATTTTGAAGGACGCATCAGCCCCGATATCAAGATGAATTACTTGGCATCGCCACCTTTGGTAGTTGCTTATGCTCTTGCCGGCACTATGGATCATGATTTTGAAGCCGATCCACTAGGTACTGATACCCAAGGTAACCCAGTCTTCTTGCGCGATATTTGGCCAACAACCGAGGAAATCAGCAAAGTAGTTGGTTCGGCCATTTCCTCCGAAATGTTTACCAAGGATTACGCCACTGTATTTGATGGCGATCATCGTTGGAAGTCACTGGATACCCCGACAGGTAAGACTTTTGAATGGGATGCCAATTCAACGTACGTTCGCAAGCCGCCGTATTTCGAAGGTATGCCGCGAGAGCCAAAGCCAGTCAGTGATATTTCGGGCGCCAGAGTCCTCGCGATCTTGGGTGACTCAGTCACGACTGACCACATTTCACCTGCTGGCAATATCAAAGCTGATTCACCTGCGGGCAAATATTTGGCCGATCATGGTATCGAGCGAATCGACTTCAATTCCTATGGTTCGCGCCGTGGAAATCACGAGGTCATGATTCGCGGCACCTTTGCCAATATTCGTCTCAAGAATTTATTACTCGATGGCGTCGAAGGTGGGTTCACCCGCAATTTCCTCGACGGTGACTCTCAAAGTACGATTTACGATGCTTCGATGCAATACCAAGCCGCTGGTGTTGGTCTAGTTATCTTGGCAGGCAAAGAGTATGGCTCGGGATCTTCGCGGGACTGGGCAGCAAAAGGAACCGCGCTTCTCGGTGTCAAAGCCGTCATTGCTGAATCCTTTGAACGCATCCACCGTTCCAACTTGATTGGCATGGGCGTTCTACCTTTGCAATTCTTGCCAGGCGATAGCGCGTCCTCCCTAGGTCTTAAGGGTGATGAAGTCTTTGCCATAACTGGAGTCACCGAACTCAATAACGGTTCCACTCCCAAGCAGGTCACAGTGACTGCAGGGGATAAGAGTTTCAGTGCGCAGGTTCGTATTGATACACCGGGCGAAGCAGATTACTTCCGCCACGGTGGGATCATGCAATATGTATTGCGATCCTTATTAAAATAAAGATCGCCAATAAGGTATTGCGATCCTTATTAAAATAAAGATCGCAATAGGGCTAGCGGTCGCTTCGAATAAATCTAGTTAGCTATTGAGGCCACCCCGGGGGCGTGAAAACGCTTTCCGGTGGTGGCTTCGCTAATTCCTTCGCGATCTAGGTAAGGCAAGATGCCGCCCAAGTGCATTGGCCAACCACATCCCAAGAGCATGCAGAGATCGATTTCTTGTGGGGTAGCGACGACGCCTTCATCGAGCATCATACGTGCCTCTTCAGCCAGTGCTGTTAGAGCCCGAACTCGAACTTGCTCTGCCGTGGAAGCAGTGGAGCCCTGTTGAAGCAGCGCGATCGCAGCCGGATTTTGAGAAAGAGTCCCGTCCTCGTTCTTGATGTAGAACGTGCGAATGCCTTCACGAACAAAGGCGGTCATGGTCGGGGAAATGAGATAGCGCGGTCCAAGATTGGCGTGAAGCGTTTCGGCGACGTGCAAGGCCACACCTGGTCCCACTAAGCCCAATAATTCCAGCGAACTCATCGGGAGACCGAGAGGCTTCATCGCGCTGTCGGCAATATCGGGTGGGGTGCCCTCATCGATTGCATCGGTGATTTCACCCATGAAGCGGGTCAGCAAACGATTGACCACAAAAGCCGGAGAATCTTTAACGATGACCATAGTCTTCTTCAACTCTTTGCCAATGGCTACCGCCGTTGCGGTCGTCGCATCATCGGTCTTTGTGGTCCGGGCAATTTCAAGAAGAGGCATTACTGCAACTGGATTGAAAAAGTGGAAACCCACCACGCGTTCCGGATGCAAAAGCCCTTCAGACATGCGCTCGACGGAAAGTGAAGAAGTATTTGTTGCCAAAATACATTCTTCCGAAACTATGCCTTCAAGTTCGGTGAAGAGTTTTTGTTTGAGACTGAGTTCTTCAAAAATAGCCTCGATGACAAAGTTGGCATCTGCAAAACCAGATTTATCAAGCGATCCAGAAACCAAAGTTGAGAGGCGGGCAGCGGTCTCAGAGGACATGCGACGCTTGTCAACTAGTTTGGCGAGTTCTGCGCGGATGTAAGTCAGACCTTTGTCGATCCGCTCTTGATCGAGATCCGTGATAACCACAGGAACCTTCAGATTGCGAAGCATAATGAGAGCTAGTTGAGAGGCCATTAAGCCGGCTCCTACTACTCCTACTTTTGTGACTTTTCGTGCCAGGGCTGCCTTCGGTGCACCTTCAACTTTCTTGCGCTTCTTTTGAATGAGGTTGAAGGCATACAAAGAAGCACGGAGTGGATCGCTCATGGTGAGAGAGGTGAGTTCGCGATCTTCGGCATCAAAGCCTTCACCGAGAGAATTGGTTCGTGCGGCGGCAATGAGCTCTAACGCTTTACGAGGTGCAGCAATATCGGCGCCGCCATATTTCTTTGCAGCTGCAGCCTTGCCAATGGCAATGGCCTTTTCCCACGATGCCAGATCTTGGGTGAAATCTGCGCGCTCGATCGTCTTCTTTCCGGAAATGATGTTGGCAGCGAACTGAATGGATTTCTCTAAGTAGTCGGCTGGATCGAAGACCGCGTCCACTACCCCAAGTGCCAGCGCATCTTTAGCCCTGAGCATGGTGTTGTTATTAAGAGCATTCAAGATGATGACTTGAACAGCTTTTTCCGGACCAATTAATTTAGGAAGCAGCGTTGCACCACCCCAGCCAGGTAAGAGTCCGAGGAAAACTTCAGGTAGTGCGGTGAATGCCGTGGAGGCTAAGGTGCGGTATTTACAGTGCAGACCAACTTCCAGTCCGCCGCCTAGAGCTAAACCATTGATAAATGCAAAGGTGGGTTTGTTGCCTTCACCCAATCTGCGGAAGACATCGTGGCCTAACTTTCCAAAACCAAGGGCATGTTTCTCATCCGTCACATAAGCGATACCCGATAGATCGGCGCCAGCTGCAAAGATAAATGGCTTGCCGGTAATGGCAATCGCTTCTGAAGAACTCGCTTCGGCGGTGGTAATTGCCGCGTTGAGTGCGACCAATGATTGCGGGCCAAAAGTATTGGGACGATTGTGGTCGAGACCGTTGTCGAGGGTAATGAGAGAGAGCGTGCCAGTAGCACCGAACGGCGTGAGATCTACTTCTCGGACGATCGCTTGGGTAATGACTTCTTCAGGAGTGGTTGCTACATCGCTCATTTACTTTGAACCTCCAACATAATGTGGGTTTTCCCAAATGATCGTTCCACCCATTCCTAATCCAATGCACATGGTGGTGATTCCATAACGAACCTCAGGATGAGATTCAAATCCTCGCGCTAAATTGATCATTAACCGAACGCCTGAGGAAGCGAGCGGATGGCCCACAGCAATCGCACCACCATAGATATTTACTCGGGGATCATCATCGGCGATGCCAAAGTGATCGAGGAATGAGAGGACCTGGATGGCGAATGCCTCGTTGACTTCGAATAAGCCGATGTCTTCAATCTTTAATCCAGCTTTAGCGAGTGCTTTCTCGGTACTTGGTACTGGCCCAAAGCCCATAATCTCAGGTTGGACTCCAGCAAAGGCAAAAGTCACCATTTTGGCCTTGATAGGTAATCCCAGTTCGAGGGCTTTGCTCTCGCTGCTAAGAAGTGAGATGGCGGCGCCATCGTTAAGACCCGCGGCATTGCCTGCAGTTACTCGACCGGCAGCTCGAAATGGAGTTTTGAGTGCAGCGAGTGCTTCAAGTGTGGTTGTAGGTCGTGGTGGCTCATCGACGCTGGCAATTCCCCAACCAAGTTCAGGTGTGCGGACTGCGACCGGAATGAGATCGCGTTGGATCTCACCTTTGCCGTAAGCAGCTGCAGTCTTCTGTTGAGAGGCAAGGGCATATCTATCGGCGCGTTCCTTTGTCAGGTGAGGGAAGAGATCGTGCAAGCGTTCAGCGGTCGCCCCCATCTGTAGGGCATCGGTATCTACAATTTTTTCTGCAAGATAACGTGGGTTGGGGTCCATGCCTTCGCCCATTGGATGGTTGCCCATATGTTCAACGCCACCGGCAAGTGCAATGTCATAAGCACCCATGCTGATTGCGCCAGAAATTGTGGTGACTGCGGTGAGCGCACCAGCGCACCAACGATCTACTGAATAACCCGGAACGGAATTCGGGATTCCAGCTAAGAGCGATGCTGATCGGCCAATATTCATTCCTTGGTCGCCGTATTGGGTTGCAGCAGCAATGGCGACATCATCCAGGGTGGCCGGATCTACTGTGGGATTTCGCTCGAGCAATCCTCGCATCGCGCGGACGATGATGTCATCGGCTCGTACACCGGCATAAAGACTGCCAGCTTTGCCAAACGGAGTACGTACGGCATCTACCAAAACCACTCGCTGATCCATTGTTGCCCTTTCATGGTTGCCGCTAGTTATGCGCCAAGATTATGAAAGGTTACTCGTCAGTAATGAAAAAGGAAATGAGGCGCGATTATTGAGGTTGAGCCACTTTTACCGGGGTGGTGCGCGTGTAAAAACGTAGAGTCAGGGTCAGATAAGCGACCCAAAAGATGAACTGGAACCAGGTCAATTCTGCGCCGATACCAATCGTGCCATCGAGCACAGTGGTGAAGATGTTGGATCCAGAAGAGTGCCAGATGTAGGCCGAACCACCGGGCAAGAAGCCCAGGTCCTGATATTCGCGCAAGCCGTGCGAGAAGACGCCACCGGCAACGGTAAGGAGGGCGATCCCCGTTATCGTAAAGAATTTACCCAAGTTGAGCGAGAGAGTTCTTCGATAAATCAAGTAGCCCAAGGTGATAGCCGTGGCCAAGCCCAGAACGAGCCCCATGGAAGGTGCGGTATCGCTGGCAACGGTTTTGAAATTTGAGTAGATGAAGAGTGCAGTTTCCAGACCTTCGCGAGCCACAGCCAAGAATGAGGCAAAAATTAGGGCAATTTTCCCCATAGGTAGCGCTTCGGTGAGTTTTCCTTCGAGCTCTCGCTTAAGACCACGTGCGCTGCGCTTCATCCAGAAAACCATCCAGGTCACCAAGGCGACTGCAGCCAGCGAGGTGGTCCCGGCGAAGACTTGCTCGCCCCGAACCGAGAGTTGAGTGGAGGTGAATGTGAGAAAGGCACCGAGACCAAGGCTAAAAGCAACGGCCACCCCGACCCCAAGCCAAAGGAAGGCAAGTAGTGATTTCTTTCCCGAGCGGGTCAGATAGGCAACGAGAATTCCGACGATGAGAGAGGCTTCTAGGCCCTCACGGAGCGCGATAAGAAAGGTGCTGAGCACTTCTGAAGCCTAGAGCGGTGTAGTGGAATTACGCAACTTGAGTGTTGCGTAATTCAGGTGAGTTAGGCCTCTTCGGGGCTGGCTTCAGGCTCCTCGTCGGCCTTGGGTGGCAACGGCACGGTTTGCTGTACTGCCTCTACGAGCGCCTCCAAGAGCTGGTCCACCTGCCAACTGCGAGCGCCTAACTCGAGAAGGTGATGTTTGACCTCGGCAGTAAGTTCCTGCGGATCGGTGGCTAGGGGTTCGCTCCAACAGAGGCGACGGACAAATTCAGGGGAGATGAGATTCTCGGCCGGAATGGCTAGTTCGTCAGAAATTTCTAAGACGGCGGCGCGAGCATGGGAGAGGCGGGCAAAGGCGAGTGGATTTTTATCTCGCCACAATTTGATAGGAGGTAAACCAGTGGAAGGTGTGCGAAGTTCTGGAAAGCGATCATTGGACCAGGTAAGTACGTCGGTGAGGATCTGGTGCCACTTCTCTACCGGCGGATTTTCAACTCGGCTCCGCCTGGCAACGATTTTGGATAGGTCGGTAACGCTCTTAGGCCGCTTGGTGGCAATTTCAATTAAGGCTTCATCGTTAAAAACTCGACCAGGAGAGAGGTCAATCCGCTTTGCATATTCATCGCGTGCAATCCACAACTCGCGAATGATCGCCAGTGTTTGACGATCTCGAATCTTGTGCATTCCGGAAGTCCGACGCCACGGATCTTTCTTGGGCGCCGAACCAGGTGAGTGAATAATGCTGTTGAAATCCTCCATCGCCCAATGCAGTTTTCCCTGCTCTAATAATTTGATAGCGACGGCATCGCGAAGTTCGATCAGGATCTCGACGTCAAGGGCAGCGTAGTTCAACCATTCAGCGCGCAGTGGTCGAAGCGACCAATCCACAGCGCTATGTTCTTTGGCGAGTGAAATTTCGAGAAGTGATTCGGCTAGTGGGCCTAAACCAACACGTTCGCAGCCGGCAATTCGTCCACCAAGTTCAGTGTCAAAAAGAATTTTGGGTTCGACGCCAAGTTCGCGTAAGCACGGTAAATCTTGGGTACTTGCATGAATGATCCACTCCTGGTCAGAAAGTTCATCGCTCAACGCTTTCCATAATCCTGTCGAACCAATTGCAATCGGATCGAGCAGATGCAATCCGCCACCATTTCGTTTGATTTGAATGAGGTAGGCGCGTTGGCTGTATCTGTAGCCCGACGCACGTTCAGCATCAATAGCAATAGGACCCGAGCCTTGAAGAATTTCGGCGATAGCAGCTTCAAAGCCGGAAACTGAAGTAATCAGTGCGGGGACGCCGCCAATCGGTGCGAGTAAAGGGGTGACCATCGCCTTATTTTCTAGGAGTTGTGTCGGGCAAGTTGAGTGACGCCTTCGGGAATGGGAGCCAAACCAGCAGCAATTTCCAAGAGATCTATCCAGGCTTTGACATGAGCGGAAAGATCCTCGCCATCGATCGGGGTCCATGAGGCGCGGACTTCTAGTTCGCTCTCTTCGTCTCGGTCGACCAAAGTTCCGAAAGAGGAACTGGAAACTCGGGTCACCGTGCCGCTAGGAGCAATAAATTCACATTTATATTTCTTGAGAGATTCCAGCAACCAGGTCCAGCCGACATCAGCCAGGAGCGGATCGGAGACCATATCGGTATCAATATCTGCACTTACATAAGTAACGCAGCGGTACTTGCCTGACCATCCATCTTGACCAGCCGGGTCATGCAGTAGGACGAAACGTCCAGATGCTCGATCTCCTTCTACATCTGCCGAGAGCGCTAACGAAAACGGGGCTAATTTCTGTGGCGCGGGCACCTCGGAGATTTCAATCTCATTGCGGAAAGATATGGTTCTAATCAGTGCAAGTGCACTGTCAAAACTCTGCGAAGACACGGTTCTAGGGTAATAAGCCAACGGTCATTTAGGTGACAGGCGCGAGCGAGAAAGCCCTGTAACCTCGCGCAATGGCCTCACTCCTTGCACTTCTCTCCAGCGTTCTCTGGGGAACGGCCGATTTTCTTGGGGGAAACCTCTCAAAACGTTTCAAATCCTTAGCCGTGACCGGAGTTTCTCAAGCCTTTGGACTGATCTTTGGAGCCCTGCTTGTCCTTGTTACATCAGGTTGGATTGCGCCAAATTTGAGTTGGAGTGGATATTTCCTTCCAGCAATCTGCGCTGGCATTGCCGGATTTTTTGGACTCACCGCTTTCTACGCCGGACTTTCTACGGGGCGAATGGGCTTCGTCTCGCCCATCAGTTCGCTGAGCGCTCTCATCCCACTCACTGTGGCATTTGTAGATGGCGAACGGCCGAAAGCGCTGCAATTTATTGGCATGGGCATCGCACTGGCCGGCGCTTTTTGCGCAAGTGGCCCCGAGATAGCTGGTGGAGTTTCCATTCGACCATTGCTACTTGCGCTCTGTGCAGCACTTGGATTCGGAACGGCGTTGGCTTTTATGGCCGTGGGTTCACGGACTAGTTCGATCATGACGATGACAACGATGCGGGTCTTTACTGTGGGATTTTGCGTACTTCTTGCTCTGCGATTTCGCACGGTCGGTGGTTTCGGTGTCAGCGAACTTCCAATATTAATCTTTATCGGAATAACCGATTTTCTCGCCAACTATCTTTTGGGATTGGCAACCACCAAAGGTTTGGTCTCCATCGCTATGGTCCTTGGATCACTCTTTCCGATCATGACTGCCATTCTTGCATTTCGATTTCTCCATGAGCGATTACATCGGGTTCAATACCTAGGCATTTTCTTGGCAGTGGGCGGAGTCGCCCTAATCTCGGCGGCAAGCTAAATATTTAATATTTCTGGCGGGCAAAAAATGAGAAGATTTCACCAGCCTTCTCTTCTCGTTCGAGTTCGATAAATCCTTGTTCGGTCAGAAGTGTCTCCAGAACTTCCAGATCCAACAGATTTTCATTCGGAGAGAACGGAGTGCGCGTTATATACAATCCATCGAGCTCTTGATAACGCAGAGCCGTGAGAAGAAGCGTGGCCCCGGCTTCCATAAGAATTTTGGAAAAGCCCATTATGCGCAAGTGACTTATCGCCGCTGGTAGATCAAGATGAAGCAGTTGCGCCGAATCATTCATTGCTATTTTCTCGGGGAGCGCAGGCTGGCGAGATAAAATGAAGAGCGGTTTTGGGGTTTTGGCATAGGGTTCAATGCGAGCGCTACTGCCACCAATCAGAAGTGCATCTGCAGATTCCCTAATACGATGAAAGAGTGCTCGGTCGTGCACGGAACTCAATCCCTTGGATCGACCATTTATCGTCGTAGAGCCATCCCGGCCAATGACTACGTTGGCAAAAACCCAGTGATCACGTGCTCGCGGATCATGGCCGGTTGTAGGAAAGGACATAGGTAAACGCTATGGCACTTGTGTCGTGAAATTGACTCGAAGGAATGTCAGTGGCGGCATATACCTTTCAGAGCATGATCATTGATTGCGACTCCTGCACCATGCGCGACTTAGCCTGCGAAGATTGCGTTGTTTCGGTCTTACTCACCATTGCCAGCCCCAGCGGCCCAGCACCGGAAATATCACTTCAGGAAAATGCTGCTATCGGGGTCCTGGCCGAGCATGGATTGGTCCCGCCCTTACGTTTTGCCCAATAATCAGTCGAGCAGACGTGCCAGCGGCAAAATCTGCCATTTTTGAAAGATTATCGACCAACTGAGCGTGCAGGTGATGAGATTCCCAGCCCAAAAGCGCCCTTCTGGCTTGAACCCAGCAAGCCCAGGTGGTTAGCCTTCCTCAGATGAAGGCCCCACTCTCTATTCCCCGTTTTGGAATCGTCTTAGGGCTCTCGCTTACCTTCTCGCTCTTGCCTCAGCCCTTGCCGGCTCAGGCCGCTCCTAATTTGGCTGCCATTCAAGCCCAGATACGTTCGCTCCAAGAGCAGGCCGCAACAGCGGGCGAGGCAGCCCAGCAGGCTCAAGTTCAGCTCAATACCCTCAATCACACCCTGGCCTCGGTGCAGCAGGCGGCTTCTCAAGAAGCGGTCACCGTAAATTCACTCAAGAAATCTCTCGGAGCGATCGCACTCGAGCAGTACAAATCTGGGGGATTGAGCCAAAGTATGGAACTCCTCTTTTCTTCCGATCCTTCGCTCTATCTCTCTTCGGCTGGTTCTTTGGAATCGGTGACCCGCAAGAAGGCGATTCAACTTCGTAAGTACACCGTCGCAAAGCAACGGCTCAATGCCACCTCGATGACGGTGAACGACAAAGTAGCGCTCGTCAAAGCTGCGCAGCGTCAGTATGTTGCTCAACAGAATGCGGCGAAGGCAAAGTTGGCAGAGGCACAAAAACTCTTTTCCAAATTATCCAAAGCCGAGCGCAAGCGCCTCCAAGATCTGATCAATAACCAAGAGAATTCTGACCAAAAGAGTTCAACAGCGCTCGCATTAAAAGCAAATCTTGGATCTGGGCGCGGTGCCATCGCCTTGCGGTTTTCCATCAAGCAGATTGGCGATCGTTATGTCTTCGGAGCAGCGGGGCCTACCTATTGGGATTGCTCTGGCTTAACGATGCGAGGTTTCCAAAGCGCGGGAGTTTCTCTTCCCCATTCGGCAGCCGCCCAATACGGATATGGAAAATTTGTTCCCTTCAATAAATTGCGTCCAGGCGACTTAGTTTTCTTCGGCCACCCGATTTCCCACGTTGGAATTTACTTGGGAGGTGGACGAATGGTTCATGCTCCACATCCAGGCGCACGAGTTAAAGTTGCAAGTTTTGGATATCGATTTGGCAATCTGAGTTATGTCGGCGCCCGAAGGATCTAACTCTCGCTCGATTCTTTTGGTCACCAATGATCTTGGTCCACGTGCTGGCGGAATCGAAACCTTCATTTTGGGTTTATTAGAACAACTTGAAGGTCAACAGATAGTTATCTACACATCTTCCCAACCGGGCGACAAGGCATTTGATGCTGAACTCTTGAAGAAAAGTGGAATTATTGTCGTGCGCGATCGAGCAAAAATCTTGCTACCGACCCCTAGGGTAAATCGCGATGTTGCAAAGGTATTGCGTCACTATCAATGCCAATTTGTCTGGTTTGGTGCGGCAGCGCCCTTGGCGTGGATGGCACCAGTACTGAGACGAGCCGGAGCCAAACGCCTGGTATCGCTTTCGCATGGGCATGAGGTCTGGTGGTCAACCTTGCCGCCATTTACCTGGATTATGCGCCATATTGGTAACTCACTGGATGCTATTGGTTACTTAGGCTCATTCACTCGTAATGCGATGAGTAAAGCAGTGGGAAAACGTGTTGCCCTAGTCCGGATTGCACCCGGCATCGACCTTCAGCATTTCACTCCTGGCGTTAAAGATCCTGCACTCATAGATCGCCTTCAGTTGGACGGTCGGAAAGTCATCATTTCAGTAGGTCGGTTGGTGCACAGAAAGGGTCAAGACAAACTCATCGAAGCGATGCCAGAGATTGTCCGACAGGTTCCCAATGCACTTCTGATGTTGATCGGGGAAGGTCCATACAAAGATCACCTGGTTAAATTGGTAGCAGAAACCAACATGCAGCACCACGTACTTTTTGTAGGCCGACTAACTTATCCAGAATTGCCTACCTACATCCGATTGGGCGACCTCTTCGCTATGCCCTCGCGTTCGCGCTTTTTTGGATTAGAAGTTGAAGGCTTGGGGATCGTATATCTAGAAGCAAGCGCATGTGGACTGCCAGTTGTTGCAGGTGATTCTGGCGGAGCACCAGATGCGGTAATCGAAGGTGAAACAGGCGTCGTGGTTGATGGCACGAACACCTCCGACATTGCAGAAAAAGTGAGTCGATTGTTACTGGATCCGGAAAATTCTCGTGAGATGGGAATTAAAGGTCGCACTTGGATCGAAAGTGAATGGGATTGGAAAATGTGGGGAGCAAAATTCTCCGCACTCCTAATGGGAAAGTAAATTATTCGACCTGGCAACTTCGATTGCTTGAATGCGATTTTTCACTTTAAGTTCTCGGTAGAGGGAGAGCAAATGCGTTTTAATTGTGGCTTCGGAAATGAAAAGAAGTGAAGCCATCTCTCGATTGGAAAGTCCCTCAGGCAAGAGTGCGAGGATTTCACTTTCCCGTGCTGTGAGATCAAAGAGTTTCGTAAGCGTGGGTTTTACGCGGGCCGCGGTAAAGAACTTCCGAGGGTTCGATATGACAAAATTAAGAGCGCTTACTAATTCGTTAAGAGGTGCCTCTTTAAGCACATAAGCATTAACCCCGACCTGTTTCGCTCGGGCGAGGACTTCTGCTCTGTCATCCATCGTTAACACGATGATGGCGCAATTAGGTGATTTTTTGCGAACCCATTCTGCAAAGTCCAGACCGGACCCATCCCCTAAATTGAGGTCAATCAAGATGGCTGCGGGTTGAAGCGCCTCATATCGAATTTTTGCTTCACTGAGAGAAGCCGCCTCACCAATAACATCGAAATCTGTCACTGTTAATGCCCGGCGGAGACCTTCTCGAATGAGAACGTGGTCATCGACGATCAGTAGCGTAGTCATGGACGTTATTTCCAGGTGACTGTTACGGCAGCTCCGGAGGCGCTTGATGAAAATTCGATTTCTGCTCCAATTTCGCTCGCTCTTTCTCTCATGCCCGAGATACCCCATCGGTCACCTGAGAAGTTGTAACTTCCGCCGCCATTGTCGCAAATCCTAATTTCGTTGGCGGTCTGAGTAATGTCGATACGAGTGGCTGAGGAATGGTTCTTCGCGTTGAAAAGAGCTTCCTGGATGATTTTGATGAGTGCGCTTCTTTGGTGCGCTGCCACCTCATGTTCAAGTTGAACCTGAAGTTCTATCGCACGATCTGAGAAGATGTTATCGAACATACTTTCGATCACTTCGCGAAATGGTCGCAGATCGAGTCCGCGCAGGAGAAAAATTTCATCGCGAATAGATCCGGAAATGGCTGTAACTCGAGTGCGAATCTCGCGCAATTCATCCCGCGTTTGCTGGGGAGTATCTCTAAAACCAATCACTTCATCTAACCTGTAACCCAAAGCGACTATCTCTTGCGCAATGCCGTCGTGAAGTTCGCGCGCAATCTCTACCCGAACGCTGGCCGACTCATCCATGATCGCTTCATTTACCGGTGCTGCTATGAGAAGAGAGAGTCAATCTCGGCCGCGAATTCCTTCGCAACGACGTGGCGTTTGACTGACAGCTTGGCTGTGAGCTGACCCCCAGCGATAGTAAAATCAACAGGCAAAATGGCGAATTTACGAATTGATTCTGCGCGAGACACCGCTTTGTTCGCCTCATCTACGGCAGTTTGAATCACTGAATTCAACGTCGTATCGTGAACCAAATTCGCAACCGTGCCATCAATTTTCTTATTTGTAGCCGCCCATGCTTTAACAGCATCTGCGTCTAGAGTGATCAACGCCGCAATAAATGGTTGGTTATCGCCGACAACCATGCATTGACTTACAAGCGGATGTGCACGAACGCGATCTTCTAATATTGCTGGGGCAACATTCTTGCCACCTGAGGTAACAATGAGTTCCTTTTTGCGTCCGACGATAGAAAGGTAGCCTTCTTCATCGATCGCCCCAAGGTCTCCGCTCCTAAAGAACCCATCCTCTGTAAATACTTCTTGGTTTGCGGCATCGTTCTGCCAGTATCCGCGCATGACGATCGCGCCTTTAATGAGGACTTCACCATCTTCGCCTAGCTTTATAGTCGTCCCTGGGACCGGCCGACCGACTGAACCGACGCGATGGAATTGCGTGAGATTGAGAGTTGCTCCAGCAGTGGTTTCAGTCAATCCGTAACCTTCAAGGACTCGAATTCCGGCGCCTCGATAGAAATGTCCTAACCGGGAGCCCAGTGGTGCGCCACCAGAAATTGCCGCTTCAACTCGACCACCCATAGCCGCGCGAATCTTGGTGTAGACCAGTTTGTCGAAGAGCGTGTGCTTGAGTCGAAGTGCGATAGGAATTGTTCCGGTGTCCAGAGCTTGGCTGTAACTCTCAGCAACTGCAGCTGCTTTTCGGAAAATAGATCCCTTACCAGCAGCATCCGCTTTTGCCTCTGCGCCGTTATAAATTTTTTCAAAGATGCGCGGCACTGCCAATACGAATGTCGGTTTAAAGGAAGCAAGGTCGTTGGGAAGGCGTCCAATATCGCCACAGTGGGCCAAATGCAGTCCAGCGTTAATTGCGCCGATCTGGACCATACGCCCAAAAACGTGGGCGACAGGAAGAAAGAGCAGAGTTGAGCCACCCGGCTTCAAGAAGAGATCACTTGCGCCATGAACAACGTTTCCGCACTCGGCCAAGAAATTGCCGTGGGTAAGTTGGACGCCTTTCGGTTTTCCGGTTGTGCCTGAGGTGTAAATCAAAGTCGCCAACGTATCGGGATGTAGCGCATTTCGACGATGATTGATTTCATCATCGGAGACTTCCGCGCCAGCGGCAATCAATTGGGCGATGGCATTTTCGGTGATAGTCCAAATTCCCTTGAGGTGCGCTGGTAGGACGGGCTGAACTAGTTCAAGAAGTATGGGTGTCTCCACGACAAGTGCCGATGCCCCAGAATCAGTAAGGATCCAATTAACTTGCTCGGCACTGGATGTTTCATAGATGGGAACAGTGATGGCACCTGCAAACCAGATGGCAAAATCTAAGATCGTCCACTCGTAACGTGTCTTGGCCATGATGGCGACTCGATCACCAATGAGAACGCCAGCGGCAATGAGACCTTTGGCTACCGCCCTGATCTCTTCTTCAAATTCTCGGGCGGTGACTGGCTGCCATCCTTCACCTAAAGGTCTAGACGCGACTATGCGCTCTGGTTCAAACCAGGCTCGTTCTGCTACAAGATTGGTGAGGTTGCCAGCGGTCGCGGGGGGAATAATCGAAGGAACGGAGTATTGGTCCATATCCGAACGCTAGTGGCTCTTATGTCCGAATTGCTAGATCTCCGAGCGGTTACAGGTAATCTTTCCTCATGAGCGAATACTCCGAAAATTCCATTTCCATCGACGCCGATCTAGCCTCCGTTCGTGAGGTGCTTTTTGATCTCGTCGGATATCCATCCTGGTCGACTGAAATCAAATCTGTAAAGGTCATCGAAAAGGATGATCAAGGCAGGGCAACGAAGGTCAAGATTGCAGTAGATGCCGGGGTGCTTCGAGATAGCGTCATTCTTGATTATGACTATAGCCTGGCTCCTGGAAAATTAAGCTTCTCCTTGGATGACGCCGATCTGCTGACCGAGATGAGCGGGGCATATTTAACAGCCGAAGATGAAGATGGTGGCACAAAAGTTACCTATCAGATGAAGGTAGGTCTTTCCATGCCGGTACCAGCCATGATGCGTCAGAAAGTTGAACGCGCAACGATTGACCTTGCTCTCAAGCAATTAAAGAACAAAATCGAGGGCTGACATTGGGTTCTGATCTCAGCATTGGTGTCGATGTAGGCGGAACGAAAGTGCTCGGTGGCGTCGTTGACGCGCAAGGAAATATTTTACTTCGTTCACGTCGCGATACTCCTCGCCAAGGCGGAAGCGCCCTTACCGAAACAATTGCTGAAGTCATCCGCGAACTTCTTTCCACACACCCCGTAGAAACAGTTGGAATCTCTGCTGCCGGTTTTGTCTCCTCTGACCGCAAGACAATGTTGGCGACTCCTAATATCTCTGGATGGAATGGCGTCGACCTGCAGAAAGAGATTTCGGATTTGGTGGGTTTATCTGTCGTCATAGAAAATGATGCCAACTCTGCTGCGTGGGGTGAAGCCAAGCATGGAGCCGGCCGCGGAGAGGCCGATCTCATGATGCTGACAGTCGGTACCGGGATCGGTGGAGGGATTGTCGTAGATGGCAACTTATATCGCGGCGCGTATGGTGTAGCGGCTGAATTTGGTCACATTCGAGTAGTTCCCGAAGGTCATCTCTGCGGCTGTGGAGCTCGTGGTTGTTTCGAACAATATGCTTCAGGTAATGCCTTGATGCGCCATGCTCGAGAAGCAATTAGCGCCTCACCAGATGCAGCTCATAATCTTTTGGCTCGTGGTGACGGAACGCTTCAAGGTCTCTCGGGTAAACACATTACTGAAGCCGCGCGTGATGGCGACATGGTCGCACTGGCCGCGTTTAATACCACCGCTCAATACTTGGGTGCAGGAATTGCCACACTTTCGATGATTCTCGATCCGGCATGCGTCGTCATTGGCGGAGGAGTTATTGACGCTGGTGAAATACTTTTAGCTCCGACTCGGGTAGCGCTTGAAAGATATATGCCCTTCGTTGGCAAGCATCCCAGTCCAAGGGTTATAGCAGCAGAATTAGGTAATGATGCTGGACTAGTTGGCGTCGCTGATTTGGCTCGTCATTAGTACACCAAACCAATCTGTTTTCTAATTTCATCCATGCTTTCCAAGATCGCTAAAGTTTCTGACAATTTCATCATGGGGCTTTCAAGCAAACCTGCGCGCACACAGCGAGCAAATTCGATGGCTTCTTCTCTCGAGCCTCGTCCATCATATTTGCGCGGGTATTCAGTCGTAGTGCCGCTTCGCATAATGACCCGGTAAGGGCTGACCGCATAAAAGCGAGTATCTATTTCGATCCGTCCCAGAGTCCCGGTTATTACCGCTTTGCAGGGAGTAGCGGCATTGAGCGAGCAGGTCAGGATCGCTTGTGCGCCTGATGCGTACGAGAAAATCGCCGAAGTCTGTCCGTCAACGCCGGTAAATGCTTTCGTTGACGACGCCGTGATGGAATCAGGAATTCCTAAGACCATGTGCGCAAAACTGATGGGGTAAACACCAAGGTCTAAGAGAGCTCCTCCGCCCACTTCTGGATCAAAAAGGCGAAATTTCGGATCCTGCGCAAACCATTGTCCATGATCAGCTTCTACCGTCATGATCTCGCCAAGTACTTTGTCTGCAAGTAGCGAGCGGATATGAATGATGTGGGGAAGGAATCGAGTCCACATCGCTTCCATCAGCATTAGATTCTTTGCACTAGCTTTGGCAATCATCGCTCGAGTCTCTTCGGCGCTCATTGCAAATGGCTTCTCGCAGAGAACTGGTTTCCCTGCCTCTAGAGCCAATAACGTCGCTGGCAAATGATTGGGATGAGGTGTGGCCACATAAATAGCATCGATTTCGGGATCCGCCACAATTTCGCTGTGACTTCCATAGGCGCGATCGATTCCCATTTCAGTTGCAAAGCGATCGGCGCTCTCTTGAGTTCGTGATCCCACGGCCAACACGTGATGACCCGATGTAAATTTAAAGTCACGAACAAATTCTTTAGCGATTCCGCCAGTGCCAATGATTCCCCACTTAAAATCCATGGCTAAACAATAGCTCCATCATCAAAATCTTCCTCTGGCCTTGCGGTCCGCCAAACATAAATACCTATGCCAGAGAGGAATGCAATGATGCCCGGCCATGGTCCTATGCCCAAAAAGTCAAAGTGGAAAACTAAATGCACAAAAAGGTAAATCACTCCGCCAATAAGTCCGGCCAGACCTGCCCGTTGAACTTGATCGGGCGGCGGGATGATGGGATCTGGCGGTTGAAATTTCTCCTGTTCTTCTAATGCATCAAGGTTGTCCAGAAAGGATGTTGGTGCCGATTCATCGAGTGAAAGACCCGAAACTATGGCACTAAATTCGGCGTCAATGAGGTCGCGCTCATCCTCATCGCCGGACCTGGCTAGTTCACCGGTGAGGACATCATGAATGAATTCAACGCTCTCTTCGATGAGCGCCTGTGCCTCAACGTCAAGGGCTACATTGTGAAATGACTTCTCGAAAATAACCTCGCGGATATCTACGGAGTAGACATTGTCAATGACAGTTTCGCTATTTGCGGGATGAACGACATGATCGTTGATTGAATAACCCACCATTAATGGTGTGTCAACAAGATGCAAGTCGTCTTCAACAATCTTCCAAAATTTTCGTAAAGAATTTAAAGCGCGCAACGGAATCCGGCCATAACTATGACGCGGAGCGTTTGCTACAGAGACATCGCTTCCGCTGGATTTGAGAGAGGGCAAGAGATGTTGCAAAGCGGGTAACAAGCGAAGAAAATTGCGCTCGTCATAGATGGAGGGGTTGAGCACAATTAACCCTTCCATCTCTGATCCACGAATTTCGGCTAATCGCAGCGCAAGCGCCCCGCCCATCGAAAAGCCGGCAACAAAGACTTTCGTGCAGGTTTGCTTCAGGGTTTGAAATTCTTCTTCGGCGCAAGCAAACCAATCGTTCCACGATGTCTCATTGAGATCCTCCCATCGAGTCCCGTGTCCAGGAAGCCGGGGAGCTCGGACCGTGAAACCCGCCGCGTGTAGCCCCTTGACCCATGGTGAAATAGAAGCGGGGGACCCGGTAAAGCCGTGAAGGACCAAGACCCCGATTTTGCCGCCAGAAAGGGTCAAACTTTCGGAGTTTGGGATATCGGTCACCTTCAGATGGTGTCACATAAGGGGGAATAACCCCTAAATTATGTTCTGTAATTTCGCGACTTCATGCGGTTGTCGCTTCTAGAAGCTTCGGAGGTGAGTTGTGGCATATCGCCTCTTGAAATCGTTTCTCATCCCCATCCTGACTTTGCTCTTCCGACCTAAAGTGACGGGCTTGCGGAATGTTGCCCACACCGGCCCAGTCATTATCGCTTCCAACCACCTCTCCTTTAGCGACTCAATCTTTATGCCTTTAGTCGTTCCTCGAAAAGTAACATTCCTGGCCAAGAGCGAATATTTCACCTCGCCTGGATTTAAAGGCTTCCTCAAGAAGATTACTTTCATTGCGCTCGGCCAAGTTCCGGTAGATAGATCAGGTGGCCGCCGCAGCGAGGCTGCACTTCTCACCGGACTCTCGTTGTTAGCTGATGGAAATTGCATCGGAATTTATCCGGAAGGTACTCGTTCCCCAGATGGGCGTCTCTACAAGGGACGAACTGGCATTGCACGGCTGGCCATTGAATCAGGCGCCGCGGTTGTTCCCGTGGCCATGTTTAATACCGCTGAAATTCAACCGACAGGGCAAGTAGTTCCCAAAGTACGTCGAGTTGAGATGATTTTTGGCGAACCTATGTTTTTTGAAGGGGATAGCAACGACCTCAAATTGTTGCGCGAGATTACTGATCGAATCATGAATACGATTCAGTCAATTTCCGGCCAAGAGTATGTTGACATGTATGCCTCTGAAGCGAAAATTGCATTGCTCAAACAAGCGCGCGAAGAAAAGGTTGATGAAGGAACTGAAGAAGAAGAAAGCGAAGAGGAGTAGGGCTACTCGTTGCCTAGGATTTCGCGTCGGGTTGAGATATAGCGACACTGGTCGCACGTTGGCTTGGCAACTGGGACTTCGGCAGTAATAACACCTATAAAGTCCTTTAAACGCGCTGCCAGCGCCTCAGGGTTGCGCTGAATGGGATACCAGCTGCAACTGAGTTCGAGGCCAAACCCCACAGATGCGTTTCCACGGGGACGAACTGGCGACCAGACCAAAAGACCTAAAGAGGATATTTTCTTGGGCTCACCTTTTGCGGGGTTTTCGAGAGCAAATGCATATGCTTCAAGTTGCGGTGAATAGAAATCGCTCTTGTCATTGTCCCTGGCTTGAAATTTGCAATCAATCACGCCATAGGTTCCGTCGGGAAATTCCATTACGAGGTCGTACTTTCCGCGAATGGCAAAGGCGGAATCCTGGCCATCAACTCGAATGGGACGCGACTGAACGAATCCACCATGGCTATGGACTTTGCCCGCAGGGATGGCGGCATGAAGATGTTCTGAACTGGCTCCAATGAAATATCGCTCTTGCATATCTGCAAGTTCAGCTACGAGGGGCATGAAGTTCGGTGCTTTGACTTGATGGTTGTAGTAAAGCCATAGACAGCGATGGCAACCATCCCAGGAAAAGGTGAGATCGCTGGGGCTAATGAATGCTCGGGCATTGCTCATGGAAACCTACTTTTCTCGCACACCAGATTAAGGTGATATTTTCTCAGGAGTTAAAGTCTTACCGTTGCCACTGACATAGGCAACAACCACGACCGCTCTCGATGAAAAGTATTTAGCTGGATCGGATGGCCGAGATAATCGTGAAGAGCCCCAAAGCAATCATGACGGAGCCACCAGCAATGCGCATGCGGACTAACCTCCTCATTTCGGTGGCTAACCAATTTCGGATAGTTCCTGCCAAAATTCCCCAGCCGCCATCTGAGACCAAAGCGATGGCTGCGAAGATGGCACCCATCAAGATCAGCTGGCCAGTGACGTGGCCTCGATCTCGATCTACGAATTGGGGCAAGATCGCGGCAAAAAAGACCATTCCTTTTGGGTTAAGGGCCCCAACCCAGTAGCCATCTCGCGCTGATTTCAGCATGGTCGGTCGGTCATCTCCCTGCTGAGTCATATCAGCGGCGTGAATAGGGCTCTGCCTGATGGCCTCAATGCCTAAATAAACTAAATAGGCTCCGCCGAGAAATTGCACGGCGATAAAAGCCAGGTGAGAACGTTGCAGGATCGGTCCTAAACCGACTGCAACGACCACTGAGAGCGTAAATGCTCCTAAAACATTGCCAACCACCGTCGCCACTGCAGTCGCCCTGCCCCATGCGATCGCCCGGGCTATGGTGAAAAGGACGCTGGGTCCGGGCGCTAAAACAATGACCACTGCCGCCGCGACATACTCCCAAATTCGAGTTGGAATCAGCATTGGGGGAGTTTACGGTCAGTCGAGTTGCGGTGGGTGGAATTTAAGGGTTAGATATCCAATGGATATATCGAAACGATATATCCACACGTAATACTTTTCGGAAAATCAGGGGAGGTAAGGATGAGATCTAGAACTGACTCTCTGGAGTTTGCCCTGCTGGGTCTGTTAACCCAGAGCCCTCTACATGGCTACGAACTGCGCAAACGGATGATTGTTATTTATGGACCGTTTCGGGCCCTCTCCTTTTCTGTGCTCTATCCACAATTGCGACGAATGCTGGAATCTGGGTTGATCGAGGAGAGTCTCACCGAATCGGGACGTTTATCCCGCCGCGCTCGCATTGTCTACAACATCACCGCTGCAGGAAAAGTCCGGTTCAACAATTTAACGGAAGAGACAGGACCTGACAGTTGGGAAGACGACTCTTTTGAAGTCCGGTTTGCCTTCTTCGGACCGACCCCGCAACGAAATCGTCTGCAGATCTTGGAAGGCCGCCATCGTCGGCTGGCCGAGAAAGCTGCCATCTTGCGCAGCGAATTAGAAAAGTTTCCAGAAGATTCAGATCGCTATTTAGTTGAGTGGCGCCGCCACTCATTGGAATCGGCCGAACGAGAGATTGTTTGGATCGTTGAAATGATCAATACTGAAAGGGAATCATCGTGACCTCAGCAAAGGGTGAAATTCGTGTCGCCATCATTGGCGTCGGAAACTGCGCCAACTCGCTTATACAAGGCGTGACGTATTACAAGGATGCCACTCCAGATACAGAAATCCCGGGGCTTATGCACCCAGTTCTGGGCGGATATCACATTAGTGATGTTAATTTTGTCGCGGCATTCGATGTGGATGCTAAGAAAGTTGGCCTGGATATGGCAGATGCCATGTGGGCCAGTGAAAATAACACGATTAAGTTTGCAGATGTTGCACCTACTGGTGTCATCGTTTCGCGCGGAACCACTTTGGATGGACTTGGTCGTTACTATCGTGAAACTATTACCGAATCGGATGCCGCCCCTGTTGATGTTGTCGCTCTTCTCAAAGAACGCAAGGTAGATGTTCTCATTTGTTATCTCCCCGTTGGTTCTGAACAAGCCGCCAAGTTTTATGCACAGTGCGCCATCGATGCTGGCGTTGCTTTTGTCAACGCACTTCCAGTGTTCATTGCATCGGATCCAGTCTGGGCTGCAAAATTCACCGCCGCCGGTCTGCCTATTGTTGGAGATGATATTAAGTCTCAAGTTGGTGCCACTATCACTCACCGCATCATGGCCAAACTCTTTCAAGATCGAGGCGTTCACTTAGACCGCACTTACCAACTCAACGTTGGTGGAAATATGGACTTCAAGAATATGTTGGAGCGAGATCGTTTGGAATCCAAAAAGATTTCCAAAACCCAATCCGTCACTTCCCAACTTGATCACGATATGGGAGCGCGTAACGTGCATATCGGTCCATCGGATTACATTCCATGGCTCGATGATCGCAAATGGGCTTATGTTCGCCTCGAAGGACGTGCTTTTGGTGATGTTCCGTTGAACTTGGAATACAAGCTCGAAGTGTGGGATTCCCCAAACTCTGCTGGTGTCATCATTGATGCCCTTCGTTGTGCCAAGATTGCGCTAGATCGTGGTATCGGTGGACCGTTGCTATCTCCGTCAAGTTATTTTATGAAGTCCCCACCAGAGCAATACTCTGATGAGACTGCATACAATCGCGTAGAGCAATTCATCACCGGTGAAATCGAGCGTTAGTCACTAGTCGAGCGCTTCGTTCCATAGTTTTCGAGCAGATAAAAGGCCCCGTCAGAAATCTGGCGGGGCCTTTCCCTCACGGAGAGATGAGGGCTATATCGCCGCGTGTTCATCCGTGCGACGAAGGTGCAAGTAGCCAAGTAGCGCGAGAATGAGGAAGAGAATTCCACCTAATCCTGTAGCCAAGGCTGCGTAGCCTGCGATAGCTCCTAATTGACCGAACGCATAAGCGGTCAGCAGAGTGCCGCGAAGTACGGTTCCTTTAAAGACTGTGTCGACGGTGGCGGCAGCAGCTTTCGCCTTTGCTTGTACGTCAGGGTTTGTTGGATCGGCTGCAAGTGCTCCGGAAGCTGCCATGTTTGCAGCGGAAGCTTGCGCATATGTTTGCATTCTGGACAAGTGGAACCCGAGATAATGATCGGCATACATCTGTGCTTGCTTGCCAGTGTGAAGAATCTGTCCACCGTTTGCTTTAAACCAGGCCGTAATGTCGGCGCCTTCTTTGGCATTCTGGGTTGCAGCGGGAATGGTGATTTCTTGTGCCTTGAGTTGGCTGCTGACTGCATTAGCGGCGAAAGATCCGCCCCAGTTCAGCAATCCTGCGCCAACGAGGAGTACTACTGCAAGCATCAATCCGATGAGGCTTGCCATTCCATCAAAAGTTCTACGTTTCATTTTGTAATCTCTTCTCTCCGAATAACTACGAAGTTAACGCTTGTTGTTAACCTCGAGAGAAGTATTTCGTGGAGAGAGAGCGCTTATTACTCAATGGGAGAGTGCTAGCCCTTGACATACATGAGAGAGAGTCAGCACTTAGACCTACATCACTTTTTTGGGTTATAAGCTCTATTCAACGTGACGGTTGCAATAAGACCTACCGTCAGGACCCACTTCGACATGTTGGCAGGGAAGGCCAAGACGGTCGAATGCTTGATCGCCATATTGGCTGCGATAGGCAAGCGCAAGCAACACTCGAACATTGGTGTCACCATCGGATTTAATTCCAAAAGCACGGGCGATTCGCGAAACCGTATTTTCGATCACCTTTTCGGTATGAGATGTCTGCCGGGCGATTGCGCCATTCGACATGCCCTCACAAAGGTGCTCGGCCACAAGGTGCTCAAAGGGGGTTAAATCCCTCGTCAAAATCCTGATATCCACAAGGCTCTCCGTTCCTGTTAGGGCGATTATGCCTCTTTCAGCCTGCCTATGAAACTCGAGAAGCGCACATAGACTTCGCGCATGTCCGAAATTCTGGAATTCCGCGAGGGCTCGACCCTCCATCTACAGATTAACCGACCTGCTAAGAAGAATGCCCTGACTCCTGCCATGTACACGGTTTTGGCCGATAGCCTCAATCAAGCTGCTGGCGACTTCTCGATCCGCTGTGTGGTCATCTCCGGTTCGCCCAAAGCCTTCACCGCCGGAAACGATATTGGCGATTTTCTGAATACCCCACCTTCAGGTTCCGATTCGCCGGTTTTCCATTTCCTCTACGCCATCCACAATTTCCCTAAACCCCTGATTGCCGCGGTACGTGGCAACGCCGTGGGGATCGGCACCACCATGCTTCTGCATTGCGATTTGGTTTACGCCACCAGCGATGCCGAGCTCTCAATGCCATTTGTAACCCTTGGCCTAGTTCCCGAGGCAGGTTCAAGTTTGCTCTTTCCACGCCTAGTCGGACATGCCATTGCTTCTGAAATATTTCTTACTGGTCGCACCTTTTCCGGGCACGAAGCCTTTGAAATGGGTCTGGTAAATGAACTCAGTGACAATCCAGAAGAACGAGCGCTGGAAGTTGCCACTCTTATTGGCGAACAACCTCCGACCGCCGTGATAAATACGAAAGCCCTACTCAAGAGCGGACACCACCAAGCAGTGTCGATGGTCATGGAAGCTGAAGGTGAACTCTTCCGACTAGCTTTGGACTCAGATGAAGCGCGAAATGCATTTATGAATTTTCTTTCCAAGCGAACCAAAGGCGGAGAGGCATAAAGATGACACTCGCAGGCAAGCGCATCTTCATTACCGGAGGCTCGCGCGGAATTGGGTTAGCAATCGCAAAACGTGCTGCTGCAGATGGCGCCTTGATTGCCATTGCCGCTAAAACGGTAGACCCACATCCAAGTCTAGAAGGAACTATTTACACGGCCGCCGATGAAATTCGTGCCGCAGGGGGAGAAGCCCTGCCGATCCAATGCGATATTCGGGATGAGGATCAAATTGCTCGTGCCATTGCACAAACCGTCGAACAATTTGGTGGGCTAGACATTCTTATCAATAATGCCAGCGCCATTAATCTGACAAAAACCGAAGCAACACCAGCTAAGCGATTTGACCTTATGTTTGATGTGAACGTGCGCGGCACCTTCTTAACTTCCCAAGCTGCCATTCCGCATTTACGTAAGAGCGCTGAAGAGGACCGTAATCCACATATCCTTACTCTGTCGCCGCCACTTTCTATGAAGGCTAAATGGTTTAAACCGCATTTGGCGTACACGATGGCAAAGTACGGGATGAGCATGTGCGTTCTAGGAATGTCAGAAGAATTCAAGAAAGATGGCATCGCCGTTAACGCCTTGTGGCCACGCACCGCAATTGATACTGCTGCCTTGGCGATGATTCCAGGGGTCGAAACTGATTTCTGTCGGACACCCGAAATTCTTTCCGATAGCGCTTACATCATTCTCAACCGCGAAAGTCGAGCAACCACAGGCAATTTCTTCGTTGATGATGAAGTGCTAGCCAGTGAAGGAATTACGGACTTAGAGAAATACTCTGTAGTCCCTGGCACAACGGATTTCTTATTGGATTTCTTTCTGGATTAAGTGTTTGCCTACTCGGTAATTGCTATTTCAGAATGCTGATGTTCAGTTTCAACAATTCCAGACGAGTATTTCTGCTCGTATTTCTGAGTTTTCCAAATGAGCACTGAACCGATCCAGGTCAGTACAAAAGTGGCAACGATAAAATAGCCAATCTTGCTTAAGTTAATGCTGGCGATAAAAGTAAAGGGTTGATACTTGCCGATGGATGTCTTGTCGGCCAAAACTCCGACAAGTTCAATTGTGCCAATAAAGAGAGCCACGAAAATGGAGAGTCCAGTTGTGGTTAAGTTGTAGTAGATCTTACGCAAAGGTGAAGTGAAGGCCCATGAGTAAGCCTTAGTCATGAAAATTCCGTCCAGTGAATCCATCATGGACATACCAGCGGCAAATATAAGTGGCAGTGCAATGATGGCTAAAGGTGGAAGTACGCCGCCTACAGTTCCGATTGCTGCTGTGGCAGAAAGACCCAGAAGTCCCACTTCAGTTGCGGTATCAAATCCCAATCCAAAGAGAACTCCGATGGGATACAGCTGCCAAGAATGGTCGAAACCTTTTTTGAAGAAGCCTCGAAAGATGCGATTCATGAGACCACGCTCGTTGAGTAGCTGTTGCAAATGCTCATGGGAGAACTTGCCGGTTTTTGCCTGGCGCCAAACTTTGATGACGCCAAATAAAATCACTAAGTTGAGGATTCCGACTAAATAGAGAAAGAAAGCGGAAATACTTGCACCAATAACGCCACCGGTTGCGGCAAAATTATGTTGAAATTTAACGGCTTGTTTAGCAGCAAAAGCGATGGCTATGGAAAGACCAAGCACGATCGTGGAGTGACCAAGTGAAAAGAAGAGCCCCACACCAAGTGGCTTCTTGCCCTTAGCTAACATCAAGCGAGTTGTGTCATCGATTGCAGAAATATGATCGGCATCGAATGCATGGCGAAGTCCGAATGAGTAGGCCAAAGCGCCGGCTCCGGCATAAACAAGTGAGTGATTGTTATCGGTCAGATTGTGGAATTGGGGCATCGAGTTGTAGTGAATAAATAGCCCCCAACCCAGAATATGCAAGGTTATGACCGTCCCCAAGACTCCGAAAAGGGCGGGCAATTCCTCGCGTGAGAACTTCAAATGCTCACGAAGGGAAGTAGGGGTCGCAGTCTGGGTCATAGGAGAAGGTTATTGCGAATGATTTGCATCTGCATCTTGAATTACAGTCGTCCAGCGCCCCGAAGGGCGGCCAGGAAGGCCTGCAGTTCGGGCGTTTTGGGGCTTTCCAACAGAAGAGTCGGATCGCCTACCTCGCAAATTCGACCGTTGTGAAGAAAAAGGAGTTCATCGGCCACCTGACGGGCAAAGCCCATTTCGTGAGTCGCGATCATCATCGTCATACCTGCCGTTTTGAGTTCGGAAATAAGGGAGAGAACTTCGGCGATGAGAATCGGGTCAAGGGCACTCGTCACTTCATCGAGAAGGAGCACTTTGGGGCGATTGATGACCGCTCGCAGGATCGCCACACGTTGTTGTTGGCCACCACTCAAGAGGTCGGGGTATTGGTGAGCCTTTTCGGCCAAACCAAATCGAGATAATAATTCCATTGCTTCGGCATCTGCTTCATTCTTCGATTTCCCATGAACATGTCTAGGCGCCAAGGTGATGTTTTCCAAGACGCTGAGATGAGGAAAGAGATTGAAAGATTGAAAGACCGAGCCAATGCTGGATCTGACGGTGTCGGGGTTGACGCCAAAGGCGGAGATGTCTTCACCGTCTAGGAAAATTTCACCATCGTCGATCGCTTCCAGCAAATTTACGCAGCGTAAAAGTGTGCTCTTGCCCGATCCGCTCGCGCCAATTAAGACCTTAACGCTGTGTTCTGGAATCGCCAAGCAAAGATTTTGTAGCACCAAGTCTTCGCCAAAGGATTTGCGGAGATTCTTTATCTCCAGAATATTGCTGGTCATAACTACCACTGTCCTTGTTGCTGACGGGCACGATCTTGCCTGCGCGTAAGCCAATCAGTAAATCTTGTCAGCGGGATGGTCAGTGCTACAAAGAGTGCACCGGCTACTAAGTAAGGTGTGAAGTTGAATGATTGAGCGGTCTGTATGCCGGCCGCTCGAATGGCATCGATCGCACCAAGAACAGAGATCAAACCCGAATCTTTTTGAAGTGATACCAAGTCATTAAGAAGAGGGGGAG
Source organism: Actinomycetota bacterium (assembly GCA_947371865.1). Lineage (GTDB taxonomy): Bacteria > Actinomycetota > Actinomycetes > Nanopelagicales > Nanopelagicaceae > CAIMZW01. The sequence goes on along the minus strand of CANBRH010000001.1, from coordinate 5,615 downwards.
TCACTTTTCTTAGCGCCTGAGGCAGAATCACGAAGCGTTGAGTTTGTGATTGGGTCAATCCCAACGCGCGAGCTGCCATCCGTTGAGCGGGGTTGACGGCCTCAATACCGGCTCGAATAACTTCGGCCACATATGCCGAGTAGGTAAGTACTAGAGAAACCGTTCCGAGCAATACCGCTGAATTTGGCAACCACGAGATCTGAAGTCCGGGAATTCCTAAACCAACGAGCAAGAGCACTAATAAGAGTGGAAGACCACGGAAGATGTCGGTGTAGGCCGCCGCCAGTAATCGGACGGGTAACAGCACTGGGCTCTTTGTAGTGCGAGCCAACGCGATAAGCAGACCAAAAATCAACACGAAAATCTCTGCGATAAGCATGACTCGCAGATTGAGCCAGAGCCCAGAAAGCACTTGTGGGAGCGCTTTCCACGCATAGTGAGCGCTAAAGAAAGTTTCGCGCACCCGATCAAATCCCGAGGCACCTGTCACTACAAAGATGAGAACAATCCCGACGACGACCGTGCTGCTGAGAGCCAGCCAGGTAGAACGCCGAGAGGCTAGACGTCTAGCCTCCTCCCGCTGCAAACGCAGCGGGGAAGGTTGATAAGACATCTAGCCTCCGAACTTATATATGGCCGGGTCGTGCCGAGATTACTTAAGAACTGGTGCGCCGACAGTACCTGAGAGCCATTTGGCTGTGATGGTCTTGAGCGATCCATTTCCACGTAGAGCGTCGACAGCCTTAGTGACACAGGCTGTGAGTGGACTTCCTTTAGAGAGGACCAGGCCGAATTGTTCGCCACCAGTTTTAGGCGCGAATTGGCCAACGATGACGCCGTTCTTTAACTCTGCATCGCGAATATAAAAGGCAGTAGGCAAATCCACGACCAGGCCGTCGATTTGTCCATTGATCAATGATTGCTTAGCGATGTCATTACTATCGAAGACGGCTGGGCCAGCTGTTGGCTTGATGACTCCTGTGATCGTTGCATATGAAGTTGTTCCAACCTCGGCACCAAGCTTTGCGCCTTTGAGGTCAGCAATGGTTTTAGCTCCGGCAATTTTGGAAGTCTTTGTGGTGATTAAAGCTTGAGCTACATCGTAATAGCCGGAAGAGAAATCAACGGCCTTCTTGCGCTCGGCAGTGATAGAAACTTCGTTTATATCGAAGTCGAAAGATTTCTTACCAGGTTGGATAACTGTGTTGAAGGGTGCCTTTACCCATTTTACTTTTGAGGCTGGATATCCAAGTTATTTGGCGACTGCAAATGCGATCGCTGACTCGAAACCTTTACCGTTAGAAGGAGTGTTGCTATCGAACCATGGGCCATAAGCAGGATCGTCAGTTCCCACTGTGATGAATCCGGACTTCACTGTGGAAAGTGCGCCAGCTTTGCAGCTCGCTGATGCAGCTTTAGGTGCGGCATTGGAGATGTCGGCAACGACCAACGTTGCGGCGAGAGTTATAACGCCGAGGGCGAGGCTGAGATATTTTTTCACTGTCTTACCTTTCGCGGGCGCAGCAGGCGCCACAAGAAAAGACGGGGCCGATGGCCCGCGCTTGCCAGACTTTCTGGCCTGGTCCTCACCCGGAGCACCCCACCGCGGAGGAGGGTTGCCGACCGAAAAGCCGGGGCTTGATTTCGATACTCTTGACCGAGATGAACACTAGCAAAAGTACGCGAAGGGTTAAAATTCCATGAAAACAGGCTACTTGCAACGCCTTCGCAAGATGACGGTCATTCTCATGGCTGGGTGCATTTCAATTTTCTCCTCGAACTTTTCGGGAGTAGCCAGCGCGCACACAACTCTGGTTTCAAGTTCGCCCAGCAATGGCCAAGTTCTTTCCAGTTGGCCCAGCGAACTGGTCCTTACCTTTGCCGAAGATTTGCAAACGTTGAGCTCTCAAGAAATTAATTTTGTGACGGTTACAAATGCTCAGGGAAAACAAGTCAGTGGATCAACCTCAGTTTCCAAAAATGTAACAACAACCACTTTATTGGCGAATGACGTCCAGGGGATTGTTCTGGTTAATTATAGAGTTGCTGCCCAAGATGGTCATATTGTTGAAGGTGAACTCACTTTTACATATGGAAAGAGTTCGGAAGTTACTCCGAACTCTTCGCCATCGGCAACCGTGGTAGCTCATCAAGAAGCAAAGAGCCATACGGCTATCTACGCGACCACCACGGTGCTAATTGTCTTAGCCTTACTTTTCGGGCTTTGGATTTATAAACGAGATTAGATCAGTGCTCCGGTTTCGGATTCAACAAGTGATTCCTTGCCGATATTGATCATAAAGAACGAGACCAAAGCGCCGAGGAACAAGAAGCCAGCTCCGAACTTGAACGCAGTAGAGAACCCGTGAACGGCCGCGTAAGCCTGAGTTTGCGCTCCGAGTGAGGTGTGACCTTTAGCAAATGCAGTTGCAGAACTGATGGCAACCGTGTTGAGCAAGGCCGCTCCGAGTGAACCACCAATTTGTTGGCTGGTATTGATCATGGCACTAGCAACGCCCGCATCATGTAGCCCGGCATTGTGCAAACCAGTACTGGCGCTTGGAATAAAGAAGAGCGCCATGCTGGTGCTCATCAAAACCATTGCTGGCAATAGATGTGTGGTGTACGAAGAAGTTGGCGTGATGCGAGAGAGTAAGAGCAATCCCGCAGATGCGCCTACAAGTCCGGTCACCATTAGTGGGCGTGGGCCGACCTTTGGCAATAACTGCGCCGCGACACCAGCAAAGAGAATAACGCCCATGGAGAATGGCAAGAATGCAAAACCAGAGCGAAGCGATGAGTAATGCAAGAAGCTCTGCATATAAATGGAGAGGAAAAGGAACATCGCGAAGAGTCCAGTTCCGACGAGAAGAGTTGCCAAATATGATCCACCGCGATTTCGATCATTGAGAACACGGAGAGGCATCAATGGATTTTTCACTTGAGTTTGGATCAAGATGAAGGCAATGAGAAGAACTGCAGCGAGAATAAAGAACTCGTATGTTCCCGATTTCAACCAGCCTTTTGTTGCCGCTTGGCTAAATCCGTAGACCAGGGAGACCAGCCCAAGAGTTGCAGTGATAGCACCAGGAATATCGTAGGAACGGTTTCCTTCCGCATGGGATTCCTTGATGAAGGGGATAGCCAAGAGGACTGCAATCAAAGCAATAGGCACGTTAACTCCAAGGCACCAGCGCCAGTTGGCATATTCGGTCAGGGTTCCACCGAGGATCAAACCAATGGCAGCTCCGCCACCAGAGATAGCGCCGTAAACACCGAAGGCTTTTGCGCGCTCTTTGGGAACCGTGAAAGTTACGTTGATAAGCGATAGCGCAGCTGGGGCTAGGAGTGCGCCAAAAGCTCCTTGCAGTGCTCGGGATCCAAAGAGCATTGCTTGAGTGGAAGCGATGCCACCAAGAGCTGAGGCACCAGCAAAACCGATCAAACCAATGATGAAAATCTTCTTACGGCCAACGAAGTCGGCGATACGTCCACCTAGCAAAAGCAAACTTCCAAAGGCAAGGGAATAGGCAGTAACGACCCATTGACGATTGGCATTGGTGATGTGGAGGGCTTTCTGGGCGCTGGGAAGGGCAATATTGACGATAGAAGCATCAAGAACCACCATGAGGGAAGCGATAGCGATAACCAGCAGTGCGCGCCAGCGGTTGGGATCTAAACCGTCTACGGTTTCTGTTTTCGTTAACTCGGTCATGAGTGTTACCCCTTTAATTGTTCAGTTGCGGTGGCTCTTACTAAGAACATGTGTAGCAACTTTGTGTTAATGAACGGTATCGTTCTCTATATGAGTAGGTTAACAACTCCCGCTAAGGAACGCAACCGTTCCTTAGACCAGGCGTGTGTCTTGCGCCGGCGAGGGGAGAACCTAGTTGCTGCCATCTTTGCGGCCACCATCGAGATTCTCGCTCAAGAGGGATATTCCGGTCTTACCTTTGAGGGCGTGGCTCATCTGGCCCACACCGGTAAAGCCAGCCTTTATCGTCGTTGGCACTCCAAGGTCGATTTAGTGGTCGATGCGCTGGAATATGAGCTCAATAGGTGCGAAATACCCTTGGACTTTACCGATCTGCGCTCTGGATTAATCTCCAAAATGTCTTCCATGAGTGAATCCTTCTCCGGTGTTTTGGGCAAAGCGATGGCAGGCTGCTTCTCTGCCTTTCAGAGAGAGCCAAAGTTGGCCCAGGCTGCTGAGGCCCAGATCATCAATCCTCGAAAAGCCCAACTCCTCAACTCATTAAAACTTGCTGCCGACGCTGGATTAATAAAGAGCGGTGCGATTTCTCCGGTCATTGCCAATCTCCCCATCGCCTTTGTCATGCAATCCATCACTTTCGAGGGCCGGCCACCCAATCGAAGTGAAATCGAAAATTTCATCGATGATGTGATGATGCCGTTGTTAGTCACGGCAAACTAGCGGTAAGTACTCAGGCAATTTAAGGCTAAATTCACACCTCTTCTCATATCCTTCGCCCGTGTCTACTTCTGTTTCCCCCAGAAATAGCGCTTCTGCCTGTAATGAATCGCAAATTCTTTGCGCTTACCTCTTTGTAACGTCATTTTTGGGGCGTTTATGAGCGAACGTGGGACACATGGCTCGCTCCCGGATGATGCCGAGGAGGTGTTAAGTGCTGCCCTCAAAAGCGCTCGCAATGGGAACGAGAATGGATTTACCACGCTGTGGAGATTTCACAATTCTCGGTTGACGCGTTTTGTTCAATCTAAACTTTATGGCAGCACCATCGACGCCGACGAAGTTGTTTCAGAGACCTGGTTAAACGTGGCTCGCGATATCCGCTCTTTCAATGGCGGTCCCACCGAATTTGCGGCCTGGCTTTATACCATCGCGCGCAACCGGATTATCGACGCAGTTCGCATTCGCGACCGTCAGGTGCGCCCTACTGCCGAACTCGAAGAAGCCTTTTGGATTCCCAGCCCTTCCACGGTGGAAAAAGAGTTTGAGGGTTCCGAGTCGGTGAAGCGAATTGTCGAGGCGATTCAGAAGTTACCACCAGCTCAATCTGAAATATTGTTGCTGCGCATCGTCTCCGACCTCTCTGTCGAGGAAACCGCGAAGATCGTTAAGAAAAGTTCTAATTCAGTTCGAGTGCTCGCCCACCGCGGGTTGACTTCGTTAAAGGAAATTCTTGGGGGTGAACAGATATGAGCAATGCCAAAGATCCATTTGAAGAAATTACTAATAACGAGATCTTCCAAGAGCTTCGCGCCTTTGCTGCCACTCCTGTTCCCGAGGATGCACATGTACTGGCCAATTTGATTCAAGAGTTCTCTTCTGCCAAACCAGTTCCAACCCATCGTTGGATCAAACGTCTGGTTATTCCGACCGTCACCATTGTCATTGCGGTACCTTCACTAGCTTATGCCGGCTTACTTCCAGAACGCGTGACCACGGATATCAAGCAGATTGTTCATAGCGTCAGCACCGCCGTAAGTAAGCCCATAGTCGCCATCAGCAAATCCATTTCTGGAAATTCGAATGAACCAAAACTAAATTCGACCCCTGTCGGGACTACTTCTCCAGATGCTTCACCATCCTTGGTGCCTCCTACATCAGGTTCTGAAGAAAATTCTTCGGA